>NZ_DFRG01000211.1:0-60498 GCF_002378135.1 Thioclava sp. UBA3469 | reverse complement strand
TTGTAGATCACCTCGATATTGTTGACCTCGAGAAGGGTGTTATCGGTTTTCGAAGCGTCGAGCATGGTTCTCTCCGGGACGTTGGGGTGGCCCCCGGCGGCGCGCGCCGGAGGCCGTTTTCGATCAGTTACACTGGTCGGTGATGTTGTTTTCCGAAGCGAAGGCTGCGGAATCTTCTTCGATCAGCGGGTTCAGCACGTCCTTGTCGGATTCGATCCAGTCAGAGGCTTCGTTCCACTTCTTCGCACCGGCATCCCACTGGAAGACCTTGGCGGAGCCGGGGCCCCCGTGGTTCTCGCAGCTCGCCTTGATCGGCTGGGCGAAGTTCGGCAGGCCGAGCTCTTCCAGACGGGCTTCGGTGAGGTCGAGGTTTTCGAAACCGTCGCGAACTTCAGCGGCGTTGACGTTCGACTTGCCGGCCATCTCCTGCGCTTTGCGGATCGCTTCGGAGATGATCATCGCCGCGTACATGCCGCGCGAATAGAGCATCGTGCCGACTTGATCGCCTGCGCCCGACGCCTTGCCGGCATCGACGACATATTGCTTGAGGTCCGCATAGACCGGGTAGTCCATACCGGTGCCGTGGAACGAGAGCGCCTTGTAGCCCGAGGCCTTGTCGCCTGCCGGAGCCACGTCGTTCTCGGACCCCGACCACCAGACGCCGATGAAGTGATCCATCGGGAAGCGGATGTTCACGGCTTCCTGGATGGCGACCTGGTTCATGACGCCCCAGCCCCACATCAGGACATAGTCGGGCTTGTCACGACGGATCTGCAGCCATTGCGACTTCTGCTCCTGACCGGGGTGGTCGACGGGCAGGGTCGACAGCTCGAAACCGTGCTTCTTGGCCAGCTCTTCGAGCGTGCGGATCGGCTCCTTGCCATAGGCGGAGTTGTGATAGACCAGCGCGATTTTCTTACCGCTGATGTCGCCACCTTCCTGATCAATGATGTGTTTGATCGCGACCGAGGCGCCATCCCAGTAGTTGGCCGGGAAGTTGAAGACCCACTTGAACACCTTGCCGTTCGCAGCCGAGGTGCGGCCGTAGCCCGGGGTGTAGAGCGTGATGCCGTCAGCGGTGACCTTCGGGATCAGCTGATAGGTGATGCCGGTCGAGAGCGGGTTATAGGCCAGCGCGCCTTCGCCCTTGGTCGACTCGTAGCATTCCACGCCCTTCTCGGTGTTGTAGGCGGTTTCGCATTCGGGAGTGGCAACCATCTCGCCGCCGATGCCGCCGTCACGCTCGTTGAGCAGGGTGAAATAGTCGTTGAAGCCATCGGCGTACGGGATGCCGTTCGCGGCATAAGGTCCGGTGCGATAGCTGAGGTTCGGCACCACCAGTTCGGCGAAAGCCGGGGCCGTGGTCAGCGTCATCGCCGCCGCGACCAGTGCGGTTAGGGTCTTCTTCATTCGGTTCTCCTCCCAGAATGTTCGAGTGTTGCGCCGGGCGTGTCCCGGTTCTTTGTGTTGGGCGGCCCGGCCGTCAGTGCGGGAAGGGCCAAAGCCGGAGTTTTTCTTTCGCGACGCGCCAGAGCTGCGCGAGGCCATGCGGTTCCGCGATCAGGAAGGCCACGATCAGCCCGCCCACGATCATCAGCTCGATATGCGCGGCGAGGTCCGTCGGCCAACCGAGCGTGCCGACGAGCACGTTCTTGAGGAAGACCGGCAGCAGCACGAGGAAGGCAGCGCCCGCAAACGAGCCGAAGATCGAGCCCAGACCGCCGATGATCACCATGAAGAGGATCAGGAAGGACTTCTGGATGCCGAAGGCTTCGCCCACTTCTGCCGCGCCCAGATAGACCGCGAAGAACAGCGCGCCGGCGATGCCGATGAAGAACGAGCTGACCGCGAAGGCCGAGAGTTTGGTCGTCAGCGGGTTCACCCCGATGATCTCGGCGGCGATGTCCATGTCGCGGATCGCCATCCATTTTCGTCCCACCGTGCCGCGCGTCAGGTTGCGCGCGACCAGCGCCACCAGCGTCAGCATCACGAGGCAGAACATGTATTTCGCCATGGCCGAGGTCTGCGCGCCGGTTACGAAGACGCCGAAGACGGTGCGCTCGGGCGCGTTGATCTGACCCGAGGCCGAGTAGTTGTAGAACCACGGCACCTTGTTGAAGAGCCAGACGAGGAAGAACTGCGCCGCCAGCGTCGCCACCGCGAGGTAGAAACCTTTGATGCGCAGGCTCGGCAGGCCGAAGATCACGCCTACGGCGGCGGTGATGAACCCCGCGATGATGACGTGGAAGAAGATGTTGACGTCCGGGAAGGCCGTCATCAGCTTGTAGACGGCATAGGCGCCCACTGCCATGAAGCCCCCGGTGCCAAGGCTCACCTGCCCGGCATAGCCCACGAGGATATTCAGCCCGATCGCCGCGATGGCGTAGATCAGGAAGGGTACCGCGACCGCGTTCGCCCAGTAGTCGTTGATGAACAGCGGAACGATCCCGAAGGCGACCACCAGCACCGCGTAATAGCGCAGCCGGTCGAACTTGATCGGAAAGGTCTGACTGTCCTCCCGGTAGGATGTCTTGAAATCACCTGCTTCGCGGTAAAACATCAGCCTCTCCCTTTCGTCAGGGAGAGCGCGTCGTCTCCCGTCAGCAGTTGCCGCGCCGGATCCTTACCCAGGCCCAGAGCCCGGCTCCCGCCCCCAAGGCGGCCAGCACGATATTCAGTGTTTGCAAGGTGGTCGGTTCTTCCGGCGGCGCGGCCAGCGCGATCCATCCGAATGCGAGCGCGGCTCCCCAGCCAATCGTGAACACGGTTGCACAGGTCTTCATCGGTAACGGTCCTCCCAATGATCGTCACTTCAGCGCGACGACACTGGGCTCCCCTCCCCTTGACGCCACGACATGTGGCAGCTTGTCGCACCCCTGCGGCTCGATCAAGGAATTTTTCACCGTGGCGTGAAAGCGTCGTGATCATCGGTCAGACCCTCTCGATGATCTTCTCGCCGAACAGGCCCTGCGGCCGGAACACGAGGAAGACGAGCGCGAGGACATAGGCGAACCAGTTCTCGGTCGCGCCACCCAGGAAGGGGGCCCCGATCAGCAGTTCAAACAGTTTCTCGCCCACACCGATGATCAGACCGCCGACAATGGCGCCCGGGATCGAGGTGAAGCCGCCCAGCATCAGCACCGGCAGCGCCTTGAGCGCAATCAGCGACAGCGAGAACTGCACGCCCGATTTCGAGCCCCACATGATGCCCGCGACCAGCGCCACGAAGCCCGCGATGGACCAGACGAGGATCCAGATGAAGCGCAGCGAGATCCCGACCGACAGCGCGGCCTGGTGATCGTCGGCCACCGCACGCAGCGCCCGGCCCTGCTTGGAGTATTGCGAGAACACGGTCAGCGCCGACACCAGCAGCACCGCGACGATCGCCGCCACGATATCGAGATTGTCGATGAAGAAGCCGTAGCCGAACATGTTGAAGGTGACGGTGTCGATGGTCTCGTTGATGCCCTGCGGCAGCCCCACATCGAGCGTCTTGATGTCAGAGCCCCACATCACGTCCCCGAAGCCTTCGAGGAAATAGGCCATCCCGATCGTCGCCATGAAGAGAATGATCGGCGCCTGGTTCACCAGATGCTTGAGCACCACTTTCTCGATGATGATCGCGAGCACGACCATCACGGCCGCCGCCAGCAGGATCGCGACGATTGCCGGAACCTCCCACGGGAAATTCGTGTAGTGATTGCCCGTCATCGCGTTGATGAGATGGGCGAAGGGCACTTGCCCCTTCTGGATGCCGACCAGCGTCAGCGCGGCAAAGAGCGCGAGCACGCCCTGCGCATAGTTGAAGATGCCAGAGGCTTTGAAGATCAGCACGAAGCCCAGCGCCACGAGCGCATAGAGCACCCCTGCCATCAGGCCGTTCAGCGTCACCTCGGCGGCATAGAGAACGATATCAGGCATGACGCGCCTCCGATGTCTGAGTTGCGATGCGGATGGTCTCAGTCATGGGCCACCCCCAGATAGGCGTCGATCACGTCTTGATTGCTGCGCACCTCGTCGGGCGTGCCGTCACCGATCTTCTTGCCGTAATCCATCACGACGACCCGGTCGGAGAGGTCCATCACGACGCCCATATCGTGTTCGATCAGGACGATGGTGGTGCCGAATTCGTCGTTCACGTCGAGGATGAAGCGGCTCATGTCCTCTTTCTCTTCGACGTTCATCCCCGCCATCGGCTCGTCGAGCAGAAGGATCTTCGGCTCGGCGGCCAATGCACGCGCCAGCTCCACCCGCTTCTTCAGACCGTAGGGCAGACGCCCCACCGGCGTTTTGCGGATATTCTGGATCTCGAGAAAGTCGATGATCTTCTCGACCTTCTCGCGGTTCTCGTGCTCCTCGGCGGCGGCACCCGTCCACCACCAGCCCGCCTGCGACATGAGACCCTTCTTCATATGGGTCAGCCGTCCGGTCATGATGTTGTCGAGCACCGACATGCCGTCGAACAACGCGATGTTCTGGAAGGTGCGCGCGATGCCGAGACGCGCGACCTGATAAGGCTTCATCGGCCCGCGCTTGATGCCCTTGTAGAACACCTCGCCCTCGGTCGGGATATAGAAGCCCGAGATGACGTTCAGCATCGAGGATTTCCCCGCGCCGTTCGGCCCGATGATCGCGCGGATCTCGCCCTCGCGGATGTCGAAGGAGATATCCTTGATCGCCACCACACCGCCGAAGCGCAGCGTGATGTTCTTCATCTCCATGATGACCCCGCCGATCTGGCGGCCGTCGGCGGTGACGTAACCTTCGTTCATGTCTTTCATTCCGCCGCCTCCGCCATCTGTTTCGGGGCCACGACCTTCGCGTCGGCGATCTTCAGCGTCGCCTTGATCGAGCCTTTGCGCCCGTCCTCGTAGGTCACTTCCGTTTCGGTGTAGATCTCGTCGCGCCCGTCGTAGAGCGCCGCGATGAGGTCGGCGAATTTCTCGCCGATCACGTTGCGGCGGACCTTGCGGGTGCGGGTCATCTCGCCGTCATCGGCGTCGAGTTCCTTGTGCAGGATCAGGAAGCGATGGACCTGACAGCCCGAGAGCATCGGATCTTCGGCGATGCTTTCATTCACCTCTTCGACATGCTCGCGGATCATCTCATAGACGCGCGGATGGCCCGCAAGCTCCTGATAGGAGGCGTAGGAGATGTTGTTGCGCTCGGCCCAGTTGCCGACCGCGGTGAGGTCGATATTGATGAAAGCCGTGCAACGGTCCTTGCCCGCACCGAACACCACCGCCTCGAGGATCGAGGGGTAGAATTTAAGCTTGTTCTCGACATATTTCGGCGCGAACAGGCGACCGTCGGCCATCTTGCCCACGTCCTTGGCGCGGTCGATGATCCTCAGATGCCCGGTATCTTCCTCGAAGAAGCCCGCATCGCCCGTAGCGACCCAGCCTTCCGGGTCCTTGGTGGACGCCGTGCTCTCAGCGTTCTTGTAATACTCCACGAAGGTGCCGGGGCTGCGGTAGAAGACTTCGCCATTGTCGGCGATCTTCACCTCGACGCCCGGGGACGGCACGCCCACCGTATCGGCGCGCACTTCGCCATCGGGCTGCTGGGTGATGAAGACCGAAGCTTCGGTCTGACCGTAGAGCTGCTTCAGGTTGATCCCGAGCGAGCGGTAGAAGGAGAAGATCTCCGGCCCGATCGCCTCGCCCGCCGTGTAGCCCACGCGGATGCGCGAGAAGCCCAGCGTGTTCTTGAGCGGGCCATAGACGAAGAAATTGCCCAGCGCATAGGACATCCGCTTGCCGAAGCTGACGGGCTTGCCGTCGAGAATGTCGGGACCGACTTCGCGCGCGACCTTCATGTAGTGGTCGAACAGCTTCTTCTTCAGCTTGCCCGCATCTTCCATGCGGATCATCACCGAGGTCAGCTGGTTCTCGAAGACCCGCGGCGGCGCGAAGAAATAGGTCGGCCCGATCTCGCGCAGGTCGATCATCATCGTCTCGGGGCTTTCCGGGCAGTTCACGGTGAAGCCCGACCAATAGGCCTGCCCGATCGAGAAGATGAAATCGCCCACCCATGCCATCGGCAGGTAGGCGAGAACTTCGTCGTTGTGGTTCAGGTGATCGAATTCCGAGGACGCCTTGGCGGTCTCGATGATGTTGCGGTTCGACAGGACCACGCCCTTCGGCTTGCCGGTCGTGCCCGAGGTGTAGAGCATCACGCAGGTGCTGTCATAGGTCAGCTCGGCGATGCGCTTGTCCAGCTCGGCCTCGTAGCGCGAATGGCCCGCGCGGCCCTCGGCCTGCACGTCCTCCAGCGCGTTCATGCGCGAATGGTCGTATTTCCGCATGCCGCGCTTGTCGGTGTAGGTGACATGGGTGATCGCGTGGATGCGGTCCTCGATCTCGACGATCTTGTCAACCTGCTCCTGATCGCCGCAGACGACGAAGCGCGCGCCGCAATGCTCCATCACATAGGCCATCTCGTCGGCCGCCGCGTCCTGATAGAGCGGCACCGGAATCGCGCCGCACATCTGCGCCGCGACCATCGACCAGTAATGCATGGGGCGGTTGCGCCCGATGATGGCGATATAATCGCCCCGTTCCACGCCGAGGCTCAGGAAGCCCAGCGCCATCGCGCGGATTTCCTCGGCCGCTTCGGCCCAGCTCCAGCTCTGCCAGATCCCGAATTCCTTTTCGCGATAGGCGGGGTAGCCACCATATCGGGCCACGTTCCGCGCCAAAAGCGCAGGAATCGATTGGGCAGACTCCTGCCCCTTCGCGACTGCGTCAGCCAAATTTTCCTCCCTCGCGCCGGTATGTCCGGCGTCCCTCGACCGCCCCGGGCGCTCCTCCGCGCACAGTTCGGCATGGCTCGACAGTCCATGTCAAAGTTTTCGTGATCTTTTCGTGATTGTAACGAATTCTTACCGCTTCGCTGCGCAGCGAAACACGCTTTGCCGCGCCGCCTGCCGGTGGTAGCAAAAGCCAAGGAGCGGGAGGGGTGAGGTGAGCGAAACAAGCCGCGAGCGGCTGACACAGGCGGGGCTGAACCTGATCGGACAGGCGCTGTCGATCTTCGACAGCGATCTGCGGCTTGCCGTGTCGAACCGGCAATATCAGCTGATGTTCGACCTGCCCGACACGCTGACCCAGCCCGGCACCACCTTCGAGGACACGATTCGCTTCCTCGTCACGCGGGGCGAATATGGCGAGGTCGACGATATCGAGGCCGCCGTCCGCGAACGGGTCGAGACCGCCCGCGCCTTCGAGGCCCATTACATGGAGCGTCAGCGGGCGAACGGGCGCACGATCTCGGTCGAAGGCGCGCCGCTGCCCGAGGGCGGTTGGGTCACGGTCTATACCGATATCACGCCGGTGAAGCGGCAAGAGGCGCTGTTGCGCGCGCGGTCCGAGGAATTGTCAGACCAGCTGCTCGACCATGCCGAGGCGCTGGCGGCGGCGAACCGGGAACTGGCCGCGACCAACATGGCGCTGGAGGAAACCTCGCGCCAGCTGGCGATCACCGAAGCCCGCACGCGGCAGGTGACCGAGATGATGCCCGCCCATATCGCGCGGGTCGATCGTAACCTGATCTACACCTTTTCCAACCGCCGCCTGTCGACCGTTATGCCCGGCTCGCTCGCCAATGCGGTCGGCCACCACGCGAGCGAGGCGCTCGGCCCCGAGACCTATCGCAAGATCACACCCGGGTTCCGGCGCGCGCTGGCGGGCGAGGCGAGCGTCGTCGAGATCACGCATGACCCGTCGGGTCGGCGCATCCGCGTCGCGCTGACCCCCGATCTTGCCAGCAAGAACGAGGTGAGCGGGGTCTATATCCTCTCCACCGACGTCACGCATGAGGCGCAGGCCCGCGCAGCACTCGCGCAATCCGCGAAGCGCGAATTGGCCGCACAGCTGTCGTCGGGGCTGGCGCATGACTTCGCCAATCTCCTGACGATCATCCTCGGTCTGCAGGGGCGGCTCGAACGGATGGAGGGGCTGCCCGCCGACGCGCAGGACGCGATCCGGGCGACCCTTGGTGCGGCCCGGCGCGGCGGCACGCTTCTCGACCGGATCGCCGCGATCTCGGGCCCGCGCGAGCTGCGCCCGCAGGCGGTGGTGCTCGACGATCTCTTCGACGATCTCGCCGCGATGGCCGGGCCGACGCTGCATGATCCGGTGACGCTCGATTTCGACAATAGCGATCTGAAAGACTCGATCCTGCTCGATCCCGGCCCGTTGCAGGACAGCCTGCTGAACCTGATCCTGAACGCCAATCACGCGATGCGCGCCGAGGGCGGCACGATCCGGATCGAAGCCCGTGCGGTGCGCGATACATGGGTCGAGATCGCCGTGACCGATCAGGGCGGCGGGTTCTCGGATGAGGCGCTCGAACATGCGCTCGATCCGTTCTTCACGACCAAGGGCAACGAAGGCTCCGGGCTCGGCCTGTCGATGGTCTATGACCAGACCAAGCTCGCGGGCGGCACGCTGCGGCTGGCCAATACCGAAGACGGCGCGCGCGTCACGATGCGCCTGCCGCTTAAACCCGCCGCCCGCCAAACCGAGCCGATGATGGTGCTCTTGGTCGAGGATGACGAGGACATTCGCGCCAGCACCCGCGACATGCTGCGGGCGATGGATCACACGGTCGTCGAGGCGGGAACGATCGCCGAGGCCGAGGCGCTTCTGAACCTGCCCGATATAGCGCTGGTCCTGTCGGATATCCAGCTTCCCGGCCCGCGCAACGGGGTGGATCTCGCCCGCAAAATCCGCAATCAGGTTCCGATGATCCTGATGACCTCGCTGCCGCCGGGCGATGCGCTGCGCGCGCAGGCCCCCTGCCCGGTCCTTCAGAAACCCTTTACCGCCGCGCAGCTTGCGGCGCTGCTTGCGGGAGTGCCTCGATGAGTGCCGACCATCCCCTTGTCGCGATCCTCGACGACGAGCCCGAAATCCGCCGGATGCTCTCCGACGCGCTCGAAGAGGCCGGGTTCCGCACGACCTGCTACGGCCGCGCGACCGAATTCGAAGCCGGGCTGAAGCGCTCCTCCCCCGATGTCTGCCTCGTCGATCTGGGCCTGCCCGATCGCGACGGGCTCGCGCTGGTGCATCGGCTGGCGCTGGAATCGGGCGCCGCGATCATCATCATTTCGGGCCGCGCGCAGGTGCAGGACCGGGTGACGGGGCTGGAACTTGGCGCGGATGATTACATCATCAAACCCTTCGATCCGGCCGAGGTCGTGGCCCGCATCCGTGCGCGCCTGCGCAAGGGACGCAGCGAAGGCCCGGCGCAGGCGCAGACCGCCCATTTCGCAGGCTGGACCGCCCATTTCGACCGCTACCTGCTGGTGGCGGAGGACGGTGCCGAGACCTCTTTCTCCCATGCCGAAGGCGAGGTACTGCGGCTCTTTCTCGAGAGCCCGAACAGGCTAATCACCCGCGCGCAGATGCAGGAAAGCTTGGGCGGCGCGGCAGGCGAAAGCTTCGACCGGGCGATGGATGTGCGGATTTCGCGGCTGCGTACGAAGCTGGGCGAAGATCCGAAAAACCCGCGCCTTATCAAGACGATTTACGGCGCAGGCTATATCTTCCTGGGCGAGGTCCGCTGGAGCTGACGAAACCACCTCTAGCGCGGATATCAAGGCGTTAACCTCTTTTCGCTGGCCAAAACTGCTCCGCTCTGATTCACTTCACGAAATCGGGATACAGGGGCACTGCCATGCTCAATCTCCTTCTTCACACGCCGACGTCGCGACGGTTCTATCGCGTGGAAGTCTCCGACAACCTGTTCGGGGAATATACCGTGCTGCGCGAATGGGGCCTGCAGGGCCAGACCGGCGCGTCCTGTCTTCGGTGGTTCTCCAACCTGCGCGACGCAGTCCATGCGGCGGAGCGGTTTCGTCGCCGGGCGCAGCGCCGCGGCTATGCGCTGAGCGAAGCGGGCGCAGGCGAAGCGCAGGCCTGAGCCCTACTCAGTCTTCGGAGTTCTCTGCTTTCCCCGCCGCCGCGCGTTCCTCGCGCTTGATCTTCGCCCGAATCTTCTCCAGCCGCGACTTCAGCTTGCTGCGGCGGCGGTTCTGATAGGCCGTGATGATCGGCAGGGACACGTAGTAGCAGATGGTCGCCGCGATCACGCCGGGGCCGATCCCGCCGATCAGATAGGGCAACCAGACATCGGTGAAGAACCGCTCCAGCCCGCTCCATTCCGCGTGCTCGGGGGTGAACATCGCCCAGAAGTTATGCAGCAGATCGTGGCTCGCCGCCTGAAAGGTCTGCAGCAGGCTTTCCGGTTCCCCGCCATGATCGAGCCGGTCGCCGAGGATCTTGTGCCCCAGCTTCGTCGAGAAGACCGCGATGATCGGGAAGGTGACCGGGTTGCCGAAAAACGTCGCGAGGATCGCGGCGAGGATATTGCCGCGCATGATCCAGGCCACGGCGGCGGCGCTGACGAAGTGAAATCCGAAGAGCGGCGTGAAAGAGACCAAGACCCCCGCCCAGACGCCACGCGCGATCCGGTGCGGGCGGTCGGGAAGCCGGTTGACCCGGTGCTTGACGTATTGAAAAGCCCGGGACCAGCCCGAACGCGGCCAGATCGCCTCGCGCAGGTTGGCCCAAACCCCCCGTTTTTCGCGTCGTCTGAAGACCACGCTGCCGTCCTTTCTCCCCCCTGCGCCGTGTGCGTCAGGGTTTGCGCGACAGGTTTCTGATCCGCTCCACCTGCGCCACGTCGCTCTCCGCCTCCAAGGCGGTAAGCAGGCGATGCATATGTTCTGCATCGCACAGTTCGACCTCGACGAGAACCGAATAGAAGTCCGGCTTGCGCTCCACGAAGTTGAGGTCCGAAATATTTGCCTTCTGCTGGCCGATCAATGTGCAGATATGTCCCAGCACGCCCGCGTCGTTCGAGATCGTGACCTTCAGGGTCGCGGTATAGGCGGGCGGGTGTTGCCCGGTCTTCCAATGCAGATCGACCCAGCGTTCGGGCTGATCCTCGAACTCTTCGAGCGCGGGACAGTCGATGGCGTGGATCACCACGCCCTTGCCCCGATAGGTGATGCCGACGATGCGCTCGCCCGGCAGCGGCTGGCAACAATCGGCGCGGCGGAAGCTCTGATCGGCGCCGAGTCCCAGAACGGCGCGGGTCGGCTCGATCTCGGTGCCTTCGCGGCGTTGGGCGAGCTCGGGATACAGCGCGTCGAGCACATCCGAGGCCGCCAGTTCCGCAGAGCCGAGCCGGGCGAGAACCTCGTCCTGATCGCCGATCCCCAGCGCCTTGCCGGCCGTGCGCAGCGCCTTGTCGGTCACGCGGCGGCCGACATGTTCGAAGGCCACACGCGCCAGTTCCTGCCCCAGCTTGATGAAGCGGTCGCGATCTTCCTCGCGCAGCGATTTGCGGATCGCGGCCTTGGCGCGCCCGGTCGCCACTATATCGAGCCAGGTCAGCTGCGGACGCTGGCCCGAGGCGGTGATCACCTCGACCGACTGGCCATTCTTCAGCCGGGTCCAGAGCGGCACGCGGATCCCGTCGACCTTGGCGCCGACGCAGCTATTTCCGATCCGCGTGTGGATCGCATAGGCGAAATCGATCGGGGTCGCGCCTTTCGGCAGCTTCACCACATCGCCTTTCGGGGTGAAGCAGAAGACCTGATCGGAATACATCTCGAGTTTGACGTTCTCGAGAAACTCGTCGTGATCGCCGTCGCCATCGGGGTCCGAGAACCGCTCGCTGAGCGAGGCGAGCCATTTCGCTGGATCGACCGCGAAGGGGTTCTGCGCCCGCTCGCCATCGCGATAGGACCAGTGCGCCGCGACGCCCGCCTCGGCCACTTCGTGCATCTGCCGGGTGCGGATCTGCACCTCGACGCGCTTGCCGTCACGCCCCGAAACGGTGGTGTGAATCGAGCGGTAGCCGTTGGTCTTCGGCTGACTGATGTAATCCTTGAACCGGGTCGGCACCGCGCGCCAGCGGTGGTGGATCAGGCCCAGCACCCGGTAGCAATCCATCTCGGTGCGGGTAATGACGCGGAAGCCGTAGATATCCGACAGGCGCGAGAAGGTGAGCTGCTTCTCCTCCATCTTGCGCCAGATCGAATAGGGCCGCTTCGCGCGCCCGAACACGTCCGCGTCGATATCCTCGTCTTCGAGCAGCGCGCGGATGTCGGCGGTGATCTTCGGGATCACATCGCCAGTTTCCTTTTGCAGGCTGACAAAGCGGCGGATGATCGAGGTGCGTGCCTCGGGGTTGAGCACCTTGAAGGCGAGGTCTTCAAGCTCCTCGCGCATCCATTGCATACCCATCCGGCCTGCGAGCGGCGCGTAGATCTCCATCGTCTCGCGCGCTTTCTGCGCCTGCTTCTCGGCCCGCATCGAGCGGATCGTGCGCATGTTGTGCAGACGGTCGGCGAGCTTCACGAGGATCACCCGCAGGTCTTTCGACATCGCCATGAACAGCTTGCGGAAGTTCTCCGCCTGCTTCGAGGCCGCGTTCGAAAGTTGCAGATTTGTCAGCTTGGTGACGCCATCGACCAGCTCGGCGATCTGCTCGCCGAACATCTCGGACACTTCGCCATAGGTCGAGCGCGTGTCTTCGATCGTGTCGTGCAGAAGGGCGGTGATGATGGTCGCATCGTCTAGACGCTGCTCGGTCAGGATCGCCGCCACCGCGACGGGATGCGAAAAATAGGGCTCGCCCGAATGCCGGAACTGCCCTTCATGCATGTCTTTTCCGTAGGCATAGGCCTTCCGGATCAGATCCGCATCGGTCTTGGGATTATAATTGCGGACGAGCGCGATCAGGTCTTCGACGTCGATCATTCGCGCTCGTTCCGGCCAATCAGTGGATTACTCGCGCCCCTGCGCGTCCATCAGCGCGCGCAGCATACGCTCTTCGCTCATGTCGTCTTCGACGGCACGATCGGGGGTCTCACCACCCATGAGCATCGCCATCGAGTCCTCTTCGGGCTCGTCGACCTCGATCTGGGTCTGGTTGCTCTCGATGAGACGCTCACGCAGATCCTCGGCCGATTGGGTCTCCTCGGCGATTTCGCGCAGAGCGACGACGGGATTTTTATCGTTGTCACGCTCGACCGTGAGGGGAGCGCCAGCAGCGATTTCGCGGGCACGATGCGAAGCGAGCATTACCAGCTCGAAGCGGTTCGGAACCTTGTCAACGCAATCTTCAACCGTCACGCGGGCCATGAATCTCTCCAGAAGAACTCGGATTGAGGGCCCTACTTAGGCTTTGCAGTGCAGAAACACAAGCGCCCATCCGGCCCGTCCGCAGGGTTTTGACCACGTTACAGAGGGGAAATCGGGGATTTTTCCGCCTCGGGAAGGGCGGCGAGCATTTCCATCACGCTGTCGCCCGTGATCGGGTGGCGCCAGAGCGGCGCGATTTCGGCCAAGGGAATCAGCACGAAAGCCCTGTCCTGCAAGCGCGGATGCGGCAGGATCAGGTCGGTCGGGGCGTCGCGCTGCTGCGCCTCCGGCGGAAGGTTCTTCCAGCGCAGAAAGCTCTCGCGATCCGGTAGAACCCGATCCTCCGAGGCGATCAGGTCGATATCGACAACACGCGCGCTCCAACGACCTTCCCGCACACGGCCAAATTCTTCTTCGACTCCATGAAGTTGCGCGAGCGCATCGCGCGGTTGCAAACTGCTTCGCATTTTGCAACAAGCGTTCACGAAATCGGGACCGGACCCTTCGGGAACGGCAGGCGTCGACCAGAAGCGACTGGCGGCAACCAAGGAAAACCCCAATTGCTCGAGCCGCTCGATCGCGGCGCAGAGCGTAGTGCGAGGAGACCCGAATTGGCTTGGTAGATTCGCCCCGAAAGCGACCAAATAGTTAGTGTCCATAAAGACAGATTCCGTTTCCCTCGCGAAATGCGATATGTCCTAGATAAATCTGGTCGGCCCTCCCCGCCTGTGCAACACAATTGATGCGGCTATACTTTCCGTATCGGCACCTGCGCGAACTGGTCCACCCTACCTGTGCAAGAGGACTGTATGTTCTACAAGGACGAACGGCTCGCCCTGTTCATTGACGGATCTAATCTCTATGCGGCCGCCAAGGCGCTTGGCTTTGATATTGATTACAAGCTGTTGAGACAAGAATTTGAACGTCGCGGCAAACTCGTCCGCGCCTTCTATTACACCGCTCTTCTGGAGAGTGAAGAATATTCACCGATCCGGCCCCTCGTGGATTGGCTGAATTACAACGGCTTCGCGATGGTCACCAAACCGGCCAAGGAATACACGGATTCCATGGGTCGCCGGAAGGTGAAGGGCAACATGGATATCGAGCTGGCCGTCGATGCGATGGAACTCGCACCGCGCCTCGATCATATCGTGCTGTTCTCCGGCGATGGTGATTTCCGGCCGCTGATCGAAAGCCTTCAGCGTCAGGGCTGCCGCGTCTCGGTCGTCTCGACGATCCGCTCGCAGCCGCCGATGATCGCCGACGAGCTGCGCCGTCAGGCCGACAATTTCATCGAACTCGACGCGCTGCGCGAAGTGATCGGTCGCCCGCCGCGTGAGCCGCGCGAGGACGAGAACGGCGACGAGAGCTGATCCGGGGCCTGACGCGACCCGTAATTCGTGCTTGAAGGGGCGTGCAGATCACCTGCGCGCCCTTTGTCATTGCGGAAGGCCTGATGCTCGAAAACGTTTCCCTCTTTGGCCTCTTCGTCTCGGCGCTTCTGGCGGCGACGCCGATCCCGTTCCAGTCGGAGCTCGTATTCGTCGCGCTGCAGACGCTTGGCACCCAGAATATCTGGCTGATGATCCTCATCGCCGCCGTGGGAAACACGATCGGCTCGCTCGTCACCTACGTGATCGGACTGGGCGTCACCCACTGGAAAGACCGCAAATGGTTCCCCGCGACCGAAGCACAGCTCGCACGGGGCCATCGCTGGTTCGAGCGCTGGGGGATCGGCCTGCTGTTGCTGAGCTGGGCTCCCGGCGGCGATCTGATCTGCCTGATCTCGGGCATCCTGCGCATGTCGCTGTGGCTCTTCATTCCGCTGGTCTTCGTGGCCAAGGCTGGGCGCTACGCGGTGCTGGCCTGGCTGACGGCGGAAGCGATCAAACTCGCAAGCTGATCGCCTCTGGACGCGAGGCGGACGGGGCTTTAGGTCTGAACCCGAACAAAGGAGCGCGCGATGAAACCCTCCCTGACCCTTTATCTGGCAGCCCCGCGCGGCTTTTGCGCGGGCGTCGACCGGGCGATCAAGATCGTCGAGATGGCGATCGAGAAATGGGGCGCACCGGTCTATGTGCGCCACGAGATCGTGCATAACAAATACGTCGTCGACAGCCTGCGCGACCAAGGCGCGGTCTTCGTGGAAGAGCTCGACGAATGCCCTGATGACCGGCCGGTGATCTTCTCGGCCCATGGTGTGCCGAAATCGGTGCCCGCCGAGGCGTCGCGGCGCGAGATGATCTATGTCGATGCGACCTGCCCGCTGGTGAGCAAGGTCCACAAGGAAGCCGAGCGGCACTCGAACGAGGGGCTGCAGATGGTCATGATCGGCCATGCGGGCCACCCGGAAGTGCTGGGCACGATGGGGCAGCTGCCCGATGGCGAGGTGCTACTGGTCGAGACGGTCGAGGACGTGGCCAAGATCACGCCGCGCGATCCCGATAGGCTGGCCTTCATCACCCAAACCACGCTGTCGGTCGATGACACGGCGGCGATCGTGGCCGCGCTGCAGGACCGTTTTCCGAAGATCGTCGGCCCCGCGAAAGAAGACATCTGCTACGCCACCACGAACCGTCAGGCATCGGTGAAGGCGATGGCCGATCAGATCGACGCGCTGCTGGTGATCGGCGCGCCGAACTCGTCCAACTCGCGCCGTCTGGTCGAGGTCGGCAAAGCCTCGGGCTGCGCCTATTCGCAGCTGGTGCAGCGCGCCGCGGATATCGACTGGCGTGCGCTGGAAGGTGTGCAGACGGTCGGCGTGACCGCGGGCGCGAGCGCGCCGGAAGTGCTGATCGACGAGGTGATCGACGCCTTCCGCCAGCGCTATGACCTGACCGTCGACCAGATCGAAACCGCCCGCGAGGACATCGAATTCAAGGTGCCCCGCGTGCTGAGAGAGGCGTCGTGATGCGCGAAATCGGCCCGAAAATCCCCGGCGGCGCGCTGCTCCTTGGCCTTGCCGGGCTGATCCCGTTCCTTTGGGGCGTGCTGGTCGTGCAAACCGGGCAATTCGCCTTCGTGGCCGATCCGCGCGTGGCGGTGCTCGCCTATGGCCTGATGATCTTCTGCTTCATGGCAGGCAGCCTATGGGGTTTCGCCGCGAGCGCGGAATGGGAGACCGGCTATTTCCTCGCCGTCGCTCCGGTCATCTTCTTCATCGCCTTCGTGGCGCTCGGGATGCCGGTGAATTTCGTGCTGATCCTGGGCTTCCTCGCGCTCTTGCCGCTCGACTGGCTGTTCCAGAAATTCGGCCACACACCGCGCTGGTGGCTCAAACTGCGCATCGGCCTGACCGTCGTCGTCGTCGCCTGCCTGATCGCGCTTGTGAGGACGTAACGAGATGAAGCTTTATTCGATGCCCTCCTCGGGCAACAGCTACAAGGTGCGTCTGCTGATGGCGCTGCTGGGCCAGAGCTACGACAAGATCGATGTGGAATACAACACCGAGGCACTGGCCGAAGCTCATGAGAGCGGTGCGCTGCCCTTCGGCAAAGCGCCCGCGCTGCATCTCGATGACGGGCGGGTGCTGGCGGAGTCCAACGCGATCCTGACCTATCTCGGCGAGGGCTCGCGCTTCATCCCAGAGGACCGCTTCGCCCGCGCGCAGATGCTGTCCTGGATGTTCTGGGAGCAGAACCAGCACGAGGGCGTCATCGCCGTGCGCGCCGCGATCCTGTGCTATCCGCATCGCGCGCATGAGCGCACGCAGGAGACGCTCGACGCGCTGGAAGTGCGCGGCCACGTCCTGCTGGGCATCATGGAGCAGCGACTGGAGCAGGCCGATTGGCTCGCGGGCGACACGATGAGCCTCGCCGATATCTGCCTTTACGCCTACACCCATACCGCTGAGACCCGCGGCGGCTATGATCTCGAGCCCTTCCCGGCGCTGCGCCGCTGGCTCGACCGGATCGCAGCGCTCGACGGCTATGTGAGTCTCGATGCCTGAGCTTTACGCATGGACGGATGGCGCGTGCAGCGGCAATCCCGGCCCCGGCGGCTGGGGCGTCTTGATGCGCGCGATGGACGGTGAAAGCGTCGTCAAAGAGCGCGAGCTAAAGGGCGGCGAAGCGGAGACCACCAATAACCGGATGGAGCTTCTGGCCGCCATCAACGCGCTGGAGACCCTGACCCGCGACACCGCGATCACGATCACCACCGACTCCGCTTACGTGAAGAACGGCGTGACCGGCTGGATCCACGGCTGGAAGCGCAACGGCTGGAAGACCGCGGCGAAGAAGCCGGTGAAGAACGTCGATCTCTGGCAGCGGCTCGACGAGGCGCAGCGCCGCCATCGCGTGACGTGGGAATGGATCAAGGGCCACGCGGGCCACCCCGAGAACGAGCGCGCCGACGAGCTGGCCCGCGCCGGGATGGAACCCTTCAAACCGGCCAAGCAAAAATGACCGCCCTGCCTGACTGGCTGGGGGAGTTTCCCTTGGGGGCTGCGCTGGATTACGCCTCGGTGCTGGTCTTCGCGCTGACCGGGGCGCTGGTCGCCTCGCGCCAGCAGCTCGATCTCGTGGGCTTCATCTTCATTGCCGCGCTGACCGCTATCGGCGGCGGCACGCTGCGCGATCTGCTTCTGGGCCGCGACCCGGTCTTCTGGGTCGGCGATCCCACCTATGTGCTGATCGCGGCAGGGGCGGCGGTGGTCGTGTTCTTCACCGCGCATCTTCTGGAAAGCCGCTACCGCGCGCTGCTGTGGCTCGATGCCTGCGCCTTGGCGGTGGCAGTGCCTGCGGGCGTCGCGATCACGATGCGGCTGGAGCATGGGCCGGTGATCGTGCTGATCATGGGCATCGCCACCGGCACGTTCGGCGGCCTGATGCGCGACGTGGTCTGCAACGAGGTGCCGCTGGTTCTCAAACAGGGCGAGCTGTATCTCTCCTGCGCGTTTGCCGGGGCCATGAGCGCAGTGATAGCGACGGCGCTCGGGGCGGATACGCTGATCGCGCTTTTGATCTGCGGCGGCGTGACCTTTGCGCTGCGGGCCGGATCGCTGCGTTTCGGCTGGAAGCTTCCGGTCTACAAGGCGCGCCCACCGCGCCAATACTGACGGAAGTCGATTAACCGAAGTAACTCAGCACGACCGGCGCGAGGAAGGCGGTCAGCACCGCGTTCAGCCCCATGCCGATGGACGCAAACGCGCCCGCAGTCTCATGCACCTGAAAGGCGCGCGCCGTGCCGATCCCATGCGCCGCGACGCCCACCGCGAAGCCCCGCGCCCGCCAGTCGCGAAAGCCCAGCAGGTTGAGCATCGGCGTCACCGTGATCGCCCCGATCATGCCGGTCAGGATCACCAGCGCCGCGGTCAGCGACGGCTCGCCACCAAGGGATTGCGAAATCCCGATAGCCACCGGGGCCGTCACCGATTTCGGCGCGAGCGAGGCGAGCAGTTCAGGCCCCGCGCCCATCGCC
This sequence comes from Thioclava sp. UBA3469, assembly GCF_002378135.1. Lineage (NCBI taxonomy): Bacteria > Pseudomonadati > Pseudomonadota > Alphaproteobacteria > Rhodobacterales > Paracoccaceae > Thioclava > Thioclava sp. UBA3469. Next base: position 41,917 of record NZ_DFRG01000211.1, on the reverse strand, counting down.
TTTGCAATCGCCAGAACCGAGACGATGGCCGTGACCGACCCCGCCGCCAGACCCGCCGCGATCGGCAGAAGCGCGCGTTTCACCTTGGGCAGGTTCGCATGCAGCGGCACCGCGAGACAGACCGTCGCCGGGCCCAGCATGAAGTGGACGAACTGCGCCCCGTCGAAATAGCGCTGATAGGGCGTGCCCGTCATCAGGAGCACCGCGCCTAAGATTACCACCGCGATCATCACCGGATTGGCGAAGGGGCTGCGGTTCACGCGCCTGAAGATCGTATCCCCGATCCAATAGGCGATCAGCGTCGCCCACAGCCACAGCAGCGGTTCGGAGGACAGGTAGGACCAGAGCTTGAACGGATCAGTCATCGACATCGCTCCGGGTCAGCTTCGCCACCGCGACGAAGGCCGCCGCCCCGACCACGATCGCCAACATCGTCGACACCACCAGCGCCACCGCCAGCCCCAGCCCATGCTCGCGCAACGCGCCCAGATGCGCGACGATCCCCACGCCCGCAGGCACGAAGAGAAGCGACAGGTGTTGCAAGACGAACTGGGCCGTGGGGCGCACGATCTGCTGCACCTTGCCCGAGACGCTCATGAGCAAAAGCAGGAAGATCATCCCCAGAACCGGGCCGGGAAGCGGCAGTTGCAAAGCACGGGACAGGATCTCGCCAGCGAGTTGGCAGGCGAGGATCAGGGACAGGGCTGGGATCATCGGTCGGCTCCTTGGGACGCTTCCGATGCTAAGCCCGCGCGCGCAAAAGGAAAAGACGGAGGACGCGCATACCGGCACCCTCAGCCGGCACGTCGCACCAGCCAAAACCCTGCGCGGGAATGCGCCAATATATTGTGGATAACAGCCCCATCATAGCCAGATGCGGTGTCTTCCCATTGACTCGCAGGCCTGCTCTACGGACACTTCTCAGAACTCGGTCAGATTCGGAAAGTTCGGCAATTGCGCTTCTCTCGGCTACGTCTCAACGGTTTCAAGAGCTTCGTGGACCCCACGGATCTCGTGATCCATGACGGGCTGACCGGCGTCGTCGGACCCAATGGCTGCGGCAAGTCGAACCTGTTGGAAGCGCTGCGCTGGGTGATGGGCGAGAACCGCCCCTCTGCAATGCGCGGCGGCGGGATGGAAGACGTGATCTTCGCGGGGGCCTCGTCGCGCGGCGCGCGCAATTTCGCGGAAGTCGCGCTGCAGATCGACAATACCGAGCGGCTTGCGCCCTCCGGGTTCAACGACAGCGACGGGCTGGAGATCGTGCGCCGGATCACCCGCGATGCGGGCTCGGCCTATAAGGTGAACTCCAAGGACGTGCGCGCCCGCGACGTGCAGATGCTGTTCGCCGACGCCTCGACCGGCGCGCATTCGCCCGCGCTCGTGCGGCAGGGCCAGATTTCCGAACTGATCAACGCCAAACCGAAGAACCGCCGCCGCATCCTCGAGGAAGCGGCCGGGATCTCGGGCCTCTATCAGCGCCGCCACGAAGCGGAGTTGAAGCTGAACGGCGCCGAACAGAACCTGACCCGCGTCGACGACGTGATCGAGCAACTCGCCTCGCAGCTGGCCACTCTCGCCCGGCAGGCGCGTCAGGCCGCGCGCTACCGCACCATCGGCGAAGAGCTGCGCCGCGCCGAGGGGATGCTGCTCTATCGCCGCTGGCGCGAAGCCGATCTGGCCCGCACCACCGCCGAAGAGGCGCATCGCGAGAAGGTCGCCGGGGCCGCGCAGGCCGAGAAAGCCTCCCGCGAGTCTGCCAAGGCCCGGCAGGGCAAGGAAGACGCGCTACCGCCGCTGCGCGAGGAAGAGGCCATCGCGGGCGCGATCCTGCAGCGCCTCACCGTGCAGCGCGACGCGCTCTCGGATCAGGAAGATCAGGCGATCGCGCGGATCGAGACGCTGAAGGCCCGGATCGAACAGCTCGTGCGCGACATGGAGCGCGAAGCGGGGCTCAACCGCGATGCGGGCGAGACGATCGGGCGGCTCGAATGGGAGCAATCCCAGATCGCGAAAGCCTCCGAGGGGCATGAAGACAAACTGGCCGCCGCGGTCGATGCCGCTCATGAGGCCGCGCAGATTCTGCAGGAGCGCGAGGCGCAACTGTCGGAGCTGACCGAGGATGTCGCGCGGCTCGCCGCCCGCCACCAGTCGTCGCAGCGCCTCGTCACCGACAACCGCGCAACGGCCGAGAAATCCGAAGCCGCCGCCGCGCAGGCGAAGCAGGCCGCCGAGGCCGCTGCTGCCGCGCTTGCGAAGGCGAACACCGAATTCGAGGCGGCCGAAGGCGCACAGACACAGGCGCAGGCTGCCGCCGAAGCTGCAGAAGAGGCATTGGCCGCCGCCGATGACGCGCGGGCCGAGGCGCAGGGCCGCGAAAGCGCGGCCCGGGCGGCGCGCTCGGAGGCCGAGGGCGAAGCGGGGGCCTTGCGGGCCGAAGTGTCGGCGCTGGCCCGTCTCGTCGAGCGCGAAGCCTCCAACGGTCAGCAGATTCTCGACCGCGTCCGGGTGGATCGCGGCTACGAGGCGGCGCTCGGTGCCGCGCTCGCCGATGATCTGCGCGCGCCGGAAGTGGGCGAGGATGACGCGACCGGCTGGCAGGCGCTGCCCGACTATCCCGCGCCGCAGCCCCTGCCCGTCGGTGTCGAGCCGCTCTCGGCTCATGTGGATGTGCCCGATGTGCTGGTCCGCCGGATTTCGCAGATCGGTCTGGTCGAGGATTACGACGAGGGTGTGCGGCTGCAGGATCAACTGGCCCCCGGCCAGCGGCTCGTCTCGACCGAGGGCGATCTGTGGCGCTGGGACGGCTATCGCGCCGGCGCCGAGGATGCCCCGACCGCCGCAGCCCTACGCCTGCAACAGCTCAACCGTCTGGTGGAGTTGAAGCGCGATCTGGAAGAGGCCGAGGCGCGCGCTTCGGGCGCGAAATCCGCCCATGAGGCGCTGACCGCCGCGCTGGCTGAGGCCACCCGCGCCGATGCCGCCGCCCGCGAGGCGCGCCGCGATGCCGATCGCCGTCTGGCCGAAGCGGGCCGCGCGCTCAGCCGCGCCGAGGCCGATCGCTCCATCGCCAGCTCCAAGCTGGAAAGCGCCCAACTCGCCGTCGCCCGCCACGAGGAAGAGGCTGGCAGCGCGCGGATGGCGCTGCGCGAGGCGGAGAATGCGCAATCCTCCCTGCCCGATCTGGACGCCGCGCGCGGCGACGTCGAGGCGGTGAAGATGACCGTCGAAGCGGCGCGGATGACGATGATGACCAAGCGCTCCGCCCATGACGAAATCCGTCGGGAAGGCGAGGCGCGGCTGAAGCGTCGGCAGGAGATCACCAAGGAAATCTCCGGCTGGCGGCACCGTCTGGAGACCGCCGAGAAGCGCTCGGCTGAGCTGGAAACCCGCAAGATCGAGAGCGAGGCGGAGCTGAAGGACGCCTCCGCCGCCCCCGAGGAACTGGCCGCGAAACGCGCCGAACTGTCGGAGGCCATCGCCACCGCCGAAGCGCGTCAGGCCGAGGCATCGGACAAGCTTTCGAGTGCGGAAAGCGCCCTGCGCGAGGCGCAGCTGGCCGAACGCGAGGCCGAACGTCTGGCCGGTGAGGCGCGCGAAGCCCGCGCCCGTGCCGAAGCCCGCGTCGATGCGGCCCGCGAAACCGTCGCCTATGCCGCCGAACGTATCCTCGAGGAGACCGAGAAGTCGCCGCAGGATTTGCTGGAAAGCCTCGACGCCGATCCCGAAAAGATGCCCGACGCGGAGAAGCTCGACGCGGAAGTGAACCGGCTCAAGCGGCTGCGCGAGAGCCTTGGTGCGGTGAACCTGCGCGCCGAGGAAGATGCCCGCGAGGTGCAGGAAGAGCATGACACGCTGGTGCAGGAGAAATCCGATCTCGAAGAGGCGATCCGCAAGCTGCGCGCCGGGATTTCGGGTCTGAACCGCGAAGGGCGCGAGCGTCTACTGACCGCGTTCGAGCAGGTGAACGAGAACTTCCGCACGCTGTTCACCCACCTCTTCGGCGGCGGCTCGGCGAACCTGCAGCTGGTCGAAAGCGACGACCCGCTGGAGGCCGGTCTCGAGATCATGTGCCAGCCGCCGGGCAAGAAGCTGTCGACGCTGTCGCTGCTGTCGGGTGGCGAGCAGACGCTGACCGCGATGGCGCTGATCTTCGCGGTCTTCATGGCCAACCCCGCCCCGATCTGCGTGCTCGACGAGGTCGACGCGCCGCTCGATGACGCCAACGTGACGCGCTTCTGCGACCTGCTCGACGAGATGACGCGGCGCACCGATACGCGCTTCCTGATCATCACCCACCACGCGGTGACGATGGCGCGGATGGACCGGTTGTTCGGTGTGACGATGCAGGAGCAGGGCGTGAGCCAGCTGGTCTCGGTCGACCTGAAGAAGGCCGAGGCGCTGGTGGCATAACGGCGAGGGGCTCGGCCCCGCGCTATCGCGCCCCCGGGATATTTCGATCAAGAAGAAGAGACGCGAATCCGCTTGCGGGGAAACAGGCGCGCGCCTAGCCTCGCCGCGAAATTTCATGGAGGGCGCAATGGCCAAGATCGAAGCACGTCTCGAAGAGCTGGGAATTCACCTTCCCGATGCGCCCGCACCGGCGGCAAATTACGTGCCCTTCGTGCGCACCGACAATCAACTGTTCGTCTCGGGACAGATCTCGAACGGGCCCGAGGGGCTGATCCGCGGCAAGCTCGGCGACGGGATGGATGTCGAAGAGGGCGCGATGGCGGCGCGGTTCTGCGGGCTGGCGCTGATCGCGCAGGCGAAAGCGGCCATTCGTGATCTCGACAAGCTCCGCGTGGTGAAGCTGGTGGGCTTCGTGAATTCGACGCCTGAGTTCACCGATCAGCCCAAGGTCGTGAACGGCTGTTCGGACCTGATGGTCGAAGTCTTCGGCGACGCGGGGCGTCACGCGCGTTCGGCGGTCTCGGCGGCTTCGCTGCCGATGGGCGTCGCGGTCGAAATCGAGGCGATTTTCGAGGTCGCGTGATGGCATTGCATCCTGATTTTCTCCGGCTTCCGATCGCGCATCGGGCGCTGCACGACTACACGCTCGGCCGCCCTGAAAACAGTCGCGGCGCAATCCGCGCGGCTATCGCGGCGGGCTACGGGATCGAGATCGACGTGCAACTCTCGGCCGATGGCGTGCCGATGGTGTTTCACGACTACGCGCTGGACCGGCTGACCGCAGAGCGCGGCCCGGTGCGCCAGCGCACGTCGGCAGAGCTTGGCGCGATCCATCTGAGCGGCACGCAGGAAGGTATTCCGACCCTCGCCGAAGTGCTGAAGATCGTCGACGGGCAGGTTCCGCTTCTGGTCGAGATCAAGGATCAGGACGGCGCGCTCGGCCAGCAGATCGGCCCGCTGGAAGAGGCGACGGCGCTGTTGTTGCGCGACTATGAAGGCCCGGTCGCGGTGATGTCCTTCAACCCCCACGCGGTGGCGGCTTTCGGCGAGCTGGCCCCGGGCGTGCCTGTCGGGCTGACCACCTCGGCCTATCAGCCCAATGACTGGGCGCTGCTGCCTGCAGCCCGCGGCGACGAGCTGCGCCATATCCCCGATTTCGAGCGCGTCGGCGCGGCCTTCATCTCGCATGAGGCGAAGGACCTGAACGCGCTGCGTGTGACCGAGCTGAAATCGCTCGGCGTGCCGGTGCTGTGCTGGACGATCCGCTCGGTCGACGAGGAGGCGCTGGCGCGTCGGGTGGCCGATAACGTGACCTTCGAAGGCTACCTCTCGGCGCTTCCGGCTTGACGCCGCGCGCTCAGGGTACAGATTCAGGCAAAGGATGGCCTAACCACCCGGGATCAAATGGATCAAAGCGTTGAAATCACGCTTTATTCGGATATTTCCGAAATAAGTGAAAAAGACTGGAACGCCTGCGCCTGCCCCGAAATCGGGGATGGGGAGCGGGCGTTCGACCCGTTCACCACGCATCGGTTTCTTGCGGCCTTGGAGGCCTCCGGCTCGGTCGGTCCGGGGACGGGATGGGATGCGCGGCATCTGGTGGCGCGGATGGGCGACCGGGTGATCGGCGTGGCGCCGCTTTACGTGAAATCGCACAGTCAGGGCGAGTATGTCTTCGATCACGGCTGGGCCGATGCGTTCGAGCGCGCGGGCGGGCGCTATTACCCCAAGCTGCAATGCGCGGTACCCTTCACCCCCGTGGCCGGGCGGCGTCTGCTGGTTCTGCCGGGGCTGGAAGAGGCCGGGGGCCGCGCGCTTCTGGCCGGGATGGCGCAGATCGCGGAAGGAGCCGGGGTCTCGTCGGTTCATATGACATTCTGCACCGAGGACGAAGCGGAGCTTGCCGCCGAGGCGGGCTGGCTGCCGCGGCTCGGGCAACAATTTCACTGGTTCAACGAGGACTACGAGAGCTTCGACCAGTTCCTCGGCGAGCTGAGTTCGCGCAAGCGCAAGACGCTGCGCAAGGAACGCCAGCGGGCACAGGCCTTCGGCGGCGAGATCGTGCAGCTGACCGGCGACGATATCCGGCCCGAGCATTGGGATGCGTTCTGGCAGTTCTATCAGGACACCGGCGCGCGAAAATGGGGCCGCCCCTACCTGAGCCGTGCCTTCTTCGACCTGCTGCACGAGATGCGCGACGACGTGCTTCTGGTGCTGGCGATGAACGGAGACCGCCCGATTGCGGGTGCGCTGAACCTGATAGGGCGGGATGCGCTCTTCGGGCGCTATTGGGGCTGCATCGAGGATCACCCCTTCCTGCATTTCGAGCTTTGCTACCATCAGGCAGTCGATTACGCGATCGCGCACAAGCTGAGCCGGGTCGAGGCCGGGGCGCAGGGCGAACATAAGCTGGCGCGCGGCTACCTGCCCGTCGCGACCCATTCGGCGCATTGGATCGGCCATGAAGGTCTGCGCGGCGCGGTCGCGGAGTATCTGGAGGCCGAACGCGCCGCCGTGGACGAAGATATCGAGATACTTACCGAAATGGGCCCGTTCCGGAGCCCCTCGGGTGGCAGCGATGAGCAGGCGTGATAAGTAGCAGTGTTAAAGGACGTATGACGGGAGCGATGAATGAATTTCAATGACCTGACCGATGTCAGCGCGTGGCTGACGCAGGATCGGATCGATGCGGCCATCATGGTTGCGGTGAATGTGGTGGCTGCGCTGGTGATCTTGCTGGTCGCGATGGCGATCTCGGCCTGGGCCAAACGGCGTATCGTGGCGCTGTCGCAGCGTTACAAACGGCTGGACGACACGCTCTTCGGCTTCCTCGGCAATATGGTGAAATACCTGATCCTCGCGATCGGGGTGATCTTCATCCTCAACCGCTTCGGTATTCAGACCACCTCGTTGGCCGCCCTTGTCGGTGCCGCCGGTCTGGCCATCGGTCTGGCGCTGCAAGGCACGCTGTCGAACCTTGCGGCGGGCGTGATGATCATTCTGTTCCGCCCGTTCCGCCAAGGCGATTTCATCGCCGCGGGCTCGGAAAGCGGCACGGTGACCGAGATCCAGCTCTTCTACACGGTGCTGACGACCTATGACGGCATCCAGATCATCGTGCCCAACAGCGACATCTGGTCGAGCGCGATCACCAATTTCTCCGCCAACCCGACACGGATGATGGATCTGACCATCGGCGTCGCCTATGACGCGGACCTGAAGAAGACGCAGGAAGTGCTGGAGAATATCTCGCTCTCCGATCCGCGTGCCCTGCAAGAGCCCGCGCCCGTGATCCGGGTGAAGCAACTGGGCGACAGCTCGGTCGATTTCACCTTCCGCGTCTGGGCCAAGACGGAAGATTTCTGGGGACTTCAGGCGGAATATACCCGTAAGATCAAGGTGGAGTTCGACGCTAACGGCATCGGCATTCCCTTCCCCACGCGGACGCTCGAAGTGGTGCAGGTGCCGAAGATCGAGACCCGCAGCGTGACCCGCGAAAGCGGCGCCGCTTGAACTGGCGGCCCGCTGCTGCAAGGCTGCGGGCCAGCTTAACGCATCAGGGAGTAAGCGATGACATCGAAGCTCGAACCCGAGGAACGCAAGGCGCTGCTGAACGCGCTTGAAGATACCGGATGGCGCGCGGCCGATGGGCAGGATGCCTTGATCAAGCGGCTTCTGTTCAAGGATTTCTCCGCCGCTTGGGGGTTCATGAGCCAAGCCGCGCTCTGCGCCGAGAAGATGGATCACCATCCCGATTGGCGCAATGTCTACAACAAGCTCGAAATCACGCTGACGACCCATGATTGCGGCGGCATCAGCGTCCTCGATATCGAACTGGCCGGCGCGCTGGATTCGCTGGCCGAGGGCGTGGCCGAGGTCGACCGCGATATCGGACGCCCGGTGATGCGTCTGACCGAACCAGTCGAAAAAGACAAAGACTGAACGAAAAACGCCCGGCTCCTTGGCCGGGCGTTTTCATGTTCCGGAAAGGGCGCGCGTTAGATTGCCGCGAGAAGCCCCTTGCCCGCCGAGGCTTCGCAGGTGCCGGGGCTATCCTCGACATGCAGCAGCTTGACCACGCCATCCTCGACCAGCATCGCATAGCGCTTCGAGCGGTTGATGAGGCCCGCGGGCGGCGCGGTGAAATCCATCTCGATCGCCTGCGTGAAAGCGGCTTCCGGGTCGGCCAGCATGGTCAGCCCCGCCTCGGTCGCGCCGGTCTCTTCGCCCCAGGATTTCATCACGAAGGGGTCATTGACGGAGATGCAGACGATCTCGTCCACGCCCTTCTCGGCGAATTGGTCCTTGGTGCGGATGAAGCTGGGCACATGGGCGGTGGTGCAGACGCCGGTAAAGGCGCCCGGCACGGCGAAGATCACGATCTTGCGGCCCTTCATCTTGTCACCGAGGCTCACGGGTTGCGGCCCTTCATCGCCCATCGCGAGGAAAGTCGCGCCAGGAAGAACGTCGCCGGTCGTTAAGGTCATAGAAAGCTCCGATTTGTTCGCGTTGCACTTGTTCCGCCCGTCGATATAGGGTCAAGCGCGAGCCGGGCCAGTGGAGAAAGTCATGGGTGGAATAGTGATCGTCGGCGCGGGACAGGCCGCAGCCTCGATGGCCGCGAAACTGCGGGCGCTGAAATATGACGGTGCGATCACCGTGATCGGCGCGGAGCCCATTCAGCCCTACCAGCGACCACCCCTGTCGAAAGCCTATCTGCTGGGCGATATGGAGCTGGAGCGGCTCACGCTGCGCGCCCCCGACTGGTGGCAGGAGAACGACATCGTGCTGCGGCTCGGCACCTCCGTCACCGCGATCGATGCCGAGGCGCAGACGGTCACCCTGTCGGATGGCGAGACGCTCGATTATTCCGAACTCGCGCTCTGCACCGGGGCCACGCCGCGCCGTCTGCCCGCGGCGATCGGCGGCGATCTGGGCAATGTCTTCACCGTGCGCAACCTCGCGGATGTCGACCGGATGCAGCCCCATTTCACCCCCGGAAAACGGCTCGTGGTGGTCGGCGGCGGCTATATCGGGCTGGAGGCCGCGGCGGTCGCGCGCAAGCTCGGCCTCGAGGTCACGCTGGTCGAGGCCGCCCCGCGCATCCTCGGCCGCGTCGCCTGCGAAGAAACTGCAGACGCGATCCGCGCGCTGCATCGCGGGCGCGGCGTCGAAATCCTCGAAGGGGTCGGCCTGACGCGATTGACCGGCGAGGAGGCCGTCACCGGCGCGATCCTCGAGGACGGGCGCGAATTGCCCGCCGATTTCGTGATCGTCGGCATCGGCATCACCCCCGACGAAGAGGTCGCCCGCGAAGCCGGTATCCATTGCGAAAACGGCATCGCCGCCGACGCGCAGGGCCGCACCTCCGCGCCCCATATCTGGGCGGCGGGCGATTGCGCCTCCTTCCCCGGGGCCGCTGAACGTATCCGCCTCGAATCCGTCGGCAACGCAATCGACATGGGCGAGCTGGTCGCCGAGAACATGCTGGGAGCAGGCCGCGCCTTTGCCCCAAAACCGTGGTTCTGGTCCGATCAGTTCGACGCGAAGCTGCAGATCGCCGGGCTCAATGCGGGCTACGATCAGGTCGTCAGCCGCCGCGATGACGGCAGCAGCTTCTGGTATTTCCGCGCAGGCCGCCTGATCGCGGTGGACGCGATCAACGATGCGCGCGCCTATATGGTCGGCAAACGCCTGATCGAAGCGGGCAAACCCGTGACGCCCGAAGCTGTCGAGACCACGGCAGAGCTGAAAGCCCTGATGAAATGAGAATTATCGGAGGCGCGAAACGCGGGCTGAAACTGGCGGATGTGGGTGCAGGCGACATGGATGCGCATCTGCGCCCCACGACCGACCGCGTGCGCGAGTCGATCTTCAACCTGCTGATGAATGGCGGGCATGGCAATCCGGTGCCCGAGGCACGTGTGCTCGATCTCTTCGCGGGCACCGGCGCGCTGGGGCTGGAGGCGCTGTCGCGCGGCGCGGCCCGCGTGGACTTCGTCGATGACGGCACCGCCGCCCGCGCACTTCTGCGCCGCAATATCGAGGCGATGCGCGCGATGGGCGTCACCGATGTCTGGCGGCGCGATGCGACCAATATGGGTCCAAATCGCGGCCCCGGCTATGATCTGATCTTCCTCGACCCGCCCTATGGGATGGGACTGGGCGAACGTGCCCTCGCCTCCTGTCTCGAGAATGGATGGATCGCTCCGGGCGCGATGATCGTTTGGGAAGAGAACACCCCGCCGATCCTGCCCGCCGCCCTCGAACAGCTCGACCAACGCCGCTATGGCGACACGCTCGTAACCCTTGCCCGGATGCCTGAATGACAAACCACCCGAAGATCCCCCATGCCGTCCTGTTCGATTGCGACGGTGTGCTCGTCGACAGCGAGCCCGCGACCTTCGACCTGATTCAGGAAGAATTCGCCCGCTACGGCGTGCATAAGACGATCTCCGAACTGGAAGAGGCCTTCATCGGCTCCACCATCGAGAATGTCTATCAATGGGGCCGCGCGCATGGGGCCGATCTGCCCGAGGGCTGGGTCGACAGCTATTACGAAGGGCTCTACGCCCGGCTGCGCGAGGGGACCGAGTTGATGCCCGGCATCCCGCGCCTTCTCGCCCGGCTCGATGCGGAGGGAATTCCCTTTGCGGTCGGCTCGAACGGACGGCAGGCGAAGATGGAGGCGACGCTCGGGCAGCACCCGGATATCCGCACGCGGCTCGAAGGACTTCTGTTCTCGGGGCAGGACATGGGAATGCCCAAGCCGAAGCCCGATCTCTACATCCATGCCGCGCGCCATCTGGGCGCTGACCCGAAGGCTTGCGTGGTGATCGAAGATAGCGCCACAGGCGCGCGCGCGGCGAAAAACGCAGGTATGCGCTGCCTCGGCTATTCGCCGAAAGGCGATAACCCGCGGCTCGCGGCGGAAGGGGCGGAACTGTTCACCGACATGGCCCAAGTGCCGCGGCTCATCGGCCTCGATCCCTGATCTTCGGCTTGGCGGAAATATCCCGGGGGGCTGGCGCAGCCAGCGGGGGCGGAGCCCCACTAACGACTGAATCTTAGCGCCAGGTCGGGTGGAAGCGTCCCGCCGGCGAGGTGGTGAAGATCTCGCAACCATCGGCGGTCACGCCCACCGAATGCTCGAACTGCGCCGACAACGACTTGTCCCGCGTCACGGCGGTCCAATCGTCGGCCAGAACCTTGGTCTCGGGGCGGCCCAGATTCACCATCGGCTCGATCGTGAAGATCATGCCCTCTTCCAGCATCGCGCCGGATCCTGCGCGCCCGTAATGCAGCACGTTCGGCGGCGCGTGGAACACCTTGCCCACGCCGTGGCCGCAGAAATCGCGCACGACCGACATGCGGTTGCTCTCGACGAATTTCTGGATCGCGTGGCCGATATCGCCAAAGGTGTTGCCGGGCTTCACCTGCTCGATGCCGACCATGAGCGAGTCATGGGTGACCTGGATCAGGCGCTCGGCCTTGCGGCTCAGATTGCCCGCGACATACATCCGCGAGCTGTCCCCGAACCAGCCGTCGAGGATCACGGTCACGTCGATATTGATGATATCGCCGTCCTTCAGCTTCTTGTCGCCCGGGATACCGTGGCAGACGACATGGTTCACCGAGATGCAGCTCGCGTGCTGATAGCCGCGATACCCGATGGTCGCCGAGGTGGCGCCCAGCTCGCCCACGCGGCGTTCGATGAAGGCGTCGAGTGCTGCGGTCGTGACCCCCGGCTCCACCAGATCGGCGACCTCGTCGAGAATTTGCGCCGTCACCTGCGAGGAGGCGCGCATTCCCGCAAAATCGCTCTGATCGTAGATCCGGATTCCGTCCTTCGTGGTGCGGCCCTGAGTATCGTCCAACGGTCTGCTCCTTAAGGGTTTCGGCCTTTAGATAGTCACAAAAGCGGGGCTTGGCCAGTGCCCGGGCTTTTCGCGCCCCGTTCCGCGCCCTATACCAAGTCGAAAGGAGCCTCACAGATGCCAAATCCCACCGCAGCGATCCTGATCATCGGCGATGAAATCCTCTCGGGGCGCACCCGCGAGGGAAACGCGCATTATCTGGCCGGACAGCTGGTCGAGCGCGGAATCACCTGCCGCGAAATCCGCGTGGTGCCGGACGACAATGACGTGATCGTGGCTGCGGTGCGGGAGCTCTCGGCAGCCCATGATCACCTTTTTACGAGCGGCGGAATCGGCCCGACCCATGACGACATCACCGCCGATGCGGTGGCCGAGGCGATGGGGGCCAAGCTCGACGTGCGCGAGGATGCCAAGGCGATCCTCGCCGCGCATTATGCAGCCCGGGATGCGGAATTCACCTCCGCGCGGCTGCGCATGGCGCGGATCCCCGACGGGGCGGTATTGATCGAGAACCCGGTCTCCGCCGCGCCGGGCTTTTCGCTGGGCAATGTCCATGTGATGGCGGGCGTGCCGAACATCTTTCAGGCGATGGTCGAGGGGCTCTTGCCGAAACTCACCGGCGGCGCGCCGATGATCTCGCGCAGCCTGCAGGTGCTGCGCGCGGAATCCTCGGTGGCCGACGATCTGCGCGCGCTGGCGGGCCGCTATCCCGACCTCTCGATCGGCTCCTACCCCTTCGTGCAGGAAGGCCGGTACGGCACCAATCTCGTGCTGCGCGGCACCGATCCCGTTCAGGTCGATGCGGGCTTCGCCGAACTGAAAACCGCCTTCCCGGAGGGCACATGATCGACGCCTATGCGATCATCGACGCAACCTGGCCCGCAGCCGAATATCGCCGCGCGGGCGGATTTCTGATCCGCGACGGGCAAGGCGGCGGCTCGCGCGTCAGCTGCGCGACGCTGGATGTGCCGCTCGAACAGGCCGACATTCCGGCCGCCGAAGCCGCGCATCGCGCCTTGGGTCAGCGTCCGCGCTTCATGATCCGCGCGGGCGACGAGGCCTTGGATGCGGTCCTGGAGACGCGCGGCTACGAATCCTATGACCCGGTGCGGATCTGGTCGGCTCCAATCGCGGCGATGCAGGGCGAGGTGCCGCCCGTGACCGCTTTCGCCCATTGGCCGCCGCTGCAGATCGCCCGCGACCTCTGGACCGAGCTCGATGTCGGACCCGAGCGCCAAGCGATCATGGATCGCGCCGAGGTGCCGAAAACCTGCGTTCTGGGCCGCAAAGACGACCGGGCCGCAGGCGTTGCCTATATCGCTGTTTATGAAGGGGCCGCGATGCTCCATGCGCTCGCGGTCGCGCCGCAATATCGCCGGATGAACCTCGCGCGCGAGATGATCCATGAGGGCGCACGCTGGGCCGCCGAGGCCGGGGCCGAGCGGTTCGAGATGATCACGACATTTGAAAACGATGCCTCGAACGGGCTTGCCAAGAGCTTCGGCATGGAAGTGCGCGCGCAGTATCACTATCGCCGCGCGCCGGAGGCCGCATGACCGGCCGGGCGTCCCTTCTCCTCGCCGGTCTGCTGGCCGCCCCCCTGTCCCACGCGGCGCTGGCCGCATCGGCGGACCTGACACTGCCCGCAGGCGCCACCCAATCCGCGCAGGAAACGAGCCCCGCCACCAGCTACCAGTTGGCGGTCGGGCCGTGGCAGGACGGTCAGCTCGAGACCCGCGATCTGGAAGGCGCGCGCTCCGACACCGCCTATCAGTTGCGGGCCAATCAGAACACGACACTGCAAATCCTCGCGCCCCTGCGCGATCAACTCGAACAGGCGGGCTACGACATTCTCTATGAATGCGACACGCAGGCCTGCGGCGGGTTCGATTTCCGCTACGCGCTCGACCTGCTGTCGGAGCCCGCGATGCATGTCGATCTGGGCGACTTCCGCTATATCGCGGCGCGCAAGGGGGCCGATTATTTCGCGATCACCGTGTCGCGGTCCTCTGAGTCGGGCTTCATTCAGGTGACCGAGATGCGGGTGCAAGACGTCACGCCTGCTCAGCCCGACGATCCGCTCGCCCCGCCGCAAACCGCGCCGATTCTGCCGCGCGCCGATGCGCCCGCCGTCGCCCCGTCCGCGCTTGCGCAAACGCTGGAGGCGCAGGGCTCGGTCGCGCTCGACGATCTCGACTTCCCCTCCGGGGCCTCTGCGCTTGGCTCGGGCGATTTCGCCTCGCTGCAGGCGCTGGCCGAGTTCCTCAAGGCCAATCCCGATTTTCAGGTGATGCTAGTGGGTCATACCGATGCGGTGGGCTCGCTCGCGGCCAATATCGCGCTGTCGAAGAAACGCGCGCAATCGGCACGGCAGAAGCTGATCGGCGATTACGGGGTGGCGGCGTCGCAGGTCAGCGCCGAGGGGGCGGGCTTCCTCGCCCCGCGCGCAAGCAACCTGACCAAAGAGGGACGCGAGAAAAACAGACGGGTCGAAGCGGTTCTCACCTCGACCCGGAGTTAGCGCCAGCCGACGGAATGGCCCGGCGCGGGAGGGAGTTCGCTCTCACCAGTTGTCGGGGCCCTTCTCGGCAAAGGTCTTGGCGAGGAAATCTATGAAGGCGCGCACCTTCGGCTGCGTGAAACGGCCCGGCGGATAGATCGCGTAGATGCCCAGCGTCTCCATCGGCAGATCGGGCATCGCCTCTTCCACCAGCCCTTCGCGCATCGCATCGGCGTAAAGGAAGGACGGCAGGTAAGCGATCCCCAGACCGGCGGTCGCGGCATGCAGCAGCGACTGGCCGTCATTGACCGTCAGCCAGCCCGCCGAGCGAACCTGACGCCGCTCGCCCGAAGGCGCGGTCAGCTTCCAGACATTGCCCGCCGACTGGTTGGAGTAATGCAGCAGCTTGTGGTCGTTGAGATCGTCGATCCGCTCGGGGCGGCCGAATTTCTTGAAGTAATCCGGCGAGGCAATCATCCGGCGCGAAGTCTCGGTCAGCTTGCGCGCGCGCAGGCTCGAATCCTCCAGCTCGCCGACGCGGATCGCCATGTCGAACCCTTCGGAGATGAGTTCGACGTAGCGGTTGTTCAGCACCATATTCACGGTGATTTCGGGAAATTCCTGCAGGAATTCGCCCAGAACGGGCGAGAGAAGATTCACACCGAAATCGGTGGCGACCGAGATGCGCAGCAGCCCCGAGGGCGCCGTCTGCATCGACGTGACCAGCGCATCGGCCTCGCCCGCATCATTGAGAACACGACGCGCGCGATCGTAATAGGCCAGCCCGATTTCCGTCGGCGAAACGCGACGGGTGGTGCGATTCAGAAGACGTGCGCCGAGGCGCGCCTCCAACGCCGAGACGTGTTTCGACACAGCCGATTTGGAGATGCCCATCTTCTTGGCCGCATCGGTGAAGCCCCCTTGGTCCACAACGGTGGCAAAGGCTTCCATTTCAGTCAGGCGATCCATCCCAAACACCCTTCGGCTTGTAATTTCTGTTTCTTATTTCCCGCTTATCGGCACGAAATCGGGCGCAATTTAGACTTCGCGGCGACAATACGAGGGTAACAATCGGAGAGAATCCCGCAGGTTGGTGATCCCTGCGAAACGGTGGCGCTTTCGCTCTGACGCCGCGTTTGACGTGACAAGCTTGGCCTCGCGCCGCAGAGTGCGGGCCAAATCAGGGAGGGTTACATGAGCCAATATCCGCATATCTTCACGCCGCTCGATCTGGGCCATGTGACGCTGCCGAACCGCGTGCTGATGGGCTCGATGCACACCAATCTAGAAGAGCGCGGCGACTGGAATGCGGTGGCCGAGTTCTATGCCGAGCGCGCGCGCGGCGGTGTCGCGCTGATGGTGACGGGCGGCATGGCCCCCAACAATGAAGGCGGCGTCTTCCCCGGCGCGGCAGGTCTGTTCACCCCCGAAGATATCGCGCATCACAAGATCATCACCGACCGCGTCCACGCGGCGGGCGGCAGGATCGCGATGCAAATCCTGCACGCCGGGCGCTACGCCTATGGTCCCGATTGCGTGGCCCCTTCGGCCATCAAATCCCCGATCTCCCCCTTCCCGCCGAAAGAGCTCGACGAAGCCGGGATCGAGAAGCAGATCGCCGACATCGCCACCGCCGCCGCGCGCGCCCGCGAGGCGGGCTATGACGGAGTCGAGGTGATGGGCTCCGAGGGCTATTTCCTCAACCAGTTCCTCGTGCGCCACACCAATAAGCGCGAAGACGGTTGGGGCGGCTCGTTCGAGAACCGGATGCGCCTGCCCGTCGAAGTGGTCAAGCGCGTGCGCGAAGCGGTCGGCCCCGATTTCATCGTGATCTTCCGTATCTCGCTGATCGACCTGATCCCCGACGGCTCGACTTGGGAAGAGGTCGTCACGCTCGCCAAAGCCGTCGAGGCGGCGGGCGCCACGATGCTCAACACCGGCATCGGCTGGCACGAGGCGCGGGTGCCGACCATCGTGACGTCGGTGCCGCGCGCGGCCTTCACCTGGCTCACCGGTCGGCTCAAGCCCGAGGTCTCGATCCCGGTCATCACCTCGAACCGGATCAACACGCCGGAAATCGGCGAGAGCGTCCTGGCCGAGGGCTGCGCCGACATGGTGTCGATGGCGCGCCCCTTCCTCGCCGATGCGGATTTCGTGGTGAAGGCGAAAGAGGGCCGCGCCGCCGAGATCGCGCCCTGCATCGCCTGCAACCAGGCCTGCCTGGACCACACGTTCCAGGGCAAGGTCTCGAGCTGCCTCGTGAATCCGCGCGCCGCCCATGAGACCGAGATCGTCATCACCAAGACCGAGGCGCCGAAATCCATCGCCGTCGTCGGCGCGGGCCCGGCGGGCCTGTCTGCGGCGATCACCGCAGCCGAGCGCGGCCATGCGGTGACGCTGTTCGACCGCGCCTCGGAACTCGGCGGGCAGCTGACCATGGCGCGTGCGATCCCCGGCAAGGAGGAATTCCACGGGCTCACCGACTGGTTCAAGACCATGATCGAGAAGACCGGCGTGACGGTGAAGCTGGAGACCGACGCCACGCCCGATCTCCTCGCCCCCTTCGACGAGATCATCATCGCGACCGGCGTGCAGCCGCGCGACCCGGAAATCCCGACCGAGGGCGGGCAGGTCGTGACTTATATCGACATCCTCAAGGGCCGCGTCACCGCCGGCAAACGTGTCGCAGTGATCGGCGCGGGCGGCATCGGCTTCGATGTGGCCGAATTCCTGACGGTGACCGACAGCCCGACGCTGGATCTGGAAGAATGGAAGCGCGAATGGGGCGTCGGCGATCCGGCGCAGACGCCGGGCGGGCTGACCAAGCCCGCGCCCGAGGCCCCCGCCCGCGAAGTGACGCTGCTGCAGCGCAAGAAGGAGAAGCTCGGCCGCCGCCTCGGCAAGACCACGGGCTGGGTTCACCGCGCGGCGCTGCATATGAAGGACGTGAAGATGATCGGCGGGGTGAATTACGAGAAGATCACTGCCGAGGGGCTGCATGTCACTTTCGGCGAGGCGCGCGAAAATCCGACGTTGATCGAGGCCGATACGGTGGTGCTCTGCGCAGGCCAACTCTCGGACCGCTCGCTGGCCGATGCGCTGATCGCGGCGGGCCGTAGCCCGCATGTGATCGGCGGCGCGGATGTGGCAGCGGAACTCGACGCGAAACGCGCCATCGATCAGGGCACCCGGCTCGCCGCCGCGCTCTGATCACCTTTTCGGCTTGGAAGAAATATCCCGGGGGGCTCGCATCGCGAGCGGGGGCAGAGCCCCCTCCTCGCTTTCAGCTTGATCGCCACGCCCCGCCATCTGCGCCGAAACGCATCGCCAGATCGGCGACCAGCGCCATGTCGATCGCATCCAGCGGCCCCTCATGGCGCGGGCGGAAGCGCAGGCGGAAGGCGGGCAGGATCGTCGCGAGCGGCGCTTCCGGGTAGCCGAGGCTGGACGCCAGCGCGAGGAAGCTCTCGGAGTCGATCGCAGGGGCCTGTGCCCCACGCTCAGGCCAGATCGCCAAGCCCTGCCGCGCGAGCCTTTGCCAGTCGAAGCGCGGCCCCGGATCGATCTTGCGCTCGGGCGCGAAATCCGAATGGCCGATGACGTTTTCCGGCGCGATTGCCCAGCGGCGCATGATCTGCGGCAGCAACTCTTCCAGCGACGCCATCAGCGGCTCGGGGAACGGACGGTCGCCTTCATTGTCCAACTCGATCCCGATGGAGCGCGAATTCACATCGCCCAGACCCTGCCAGCTCCCCAAACCCGCATGCCAGGCGCGCATCTCCTCGGGCACGAGCTGCTCGACCGAACCGTCGCGACCGATCAGCCAATGCGCGGAGACCTCCGCCTCGGGGAGGCAGAGGCGGGTGCGTGCGGACTCGCAGGACCGCATCGCGGTGTAATGGATGACGATAATTTCCGGCACCGCCCCATCGCGGCGCGGGCCGTAATTGGGCGAGGGCCAGTCGGCGCTCACTGACGCGCTTGCTGGAACGGCGTCGGATCCCAACCGCAGGCGAACCCGTCGCCATCGGGATCGAGGTTCAGCCGGTCTTTCTGCGGACCGCCTGCCGAGAGGAAGGCGCGCTGCGCCTGATCGGCCGAGACGTATTTCGCGCAGGCCTTGCTCGACGAGGTCAGCTTGATGCCCGACCGCTTGTAGACGGAATCACCCGGCCGGTTCGACACCGACAGCGCATAGGCGGCGAGGTTCGGGCCCGAGCTGTCCTGATTGCTGATCGTGTTCTGCGCGACGGGCGCGGTCGCGAGGCTGCTCGACGCGGTGGTGTCGAAGCCCGGCGAGCTGGCCGTGGTGCTCGACCCGGCGGTGCTGTTCGACGCGTCGGTCTGCTGCAGCGCGGCCATCGCATCGGCCCCGATCGCAGCGCCGCTATTGTCGGCGCCATTCGAGCTGGAGGCCGAGGTCGACGGGTCGTCGCCGATGGTGCCGCCTGCGTCGATCGTCGGCGCAGACAGCGCATTGGTCGTGCCCGGCATCGCGGTGCCGGTCGCGTTCAGCGGTGCGCCGGGCGCGTCGGGGTTGGTCGAACCGTTGTCGGTCGGCAGAACGCTCTGCGCCGAGGGCGGCACGATGGGCTGGCCGCGCAGTTCGGCCTCGCGACGGGCCTCGGGGCCACTGTCGGGGATCGAAGAGATACAGCCCGAGAGGGCCAGAACGCCGCCGAGGATCGCGAGTGCCTGTTTCATGTTACCACCATTTCTCCGGTTTGGCTGCGAAGCCCGCCGCCTGTTCGAGGACATGGGCGTGGTTCAGCAGATCGCCCTCTTCCCAGGGCCGCCCGATGAGTTGCAGCCCCAGCGGAAGCCCCTTGCTGTCCAGCCCGCACGGCACCGAAACGCCGGGAAGGCCTGCAAGGTTCACCGTCACGGTGAACACGTCCTGCATATACATTTCGACCGGATCGGCGCCGTCCATCTCGCCCAGACCGAAAGCGGCCGAGGGGGTGGCGGGCGTCAGGATCGAGTCGATGCCCTGTGCGAAGACCTGCTCGAAGTCGCGCTTGATCAACGCGCGGACCTTGCGGGCGCGGTTGTAATAGGCGTCGTAGAAGCCTGCCGACAGCACATAGGTGCCGATCATCACGCGACGCTGCACCTCGGGGCCGAAGCCTTCGGCGCGGGTCTTCTCGTACATGTCGACGATGCCCTCGCCCGCCGCGAGCTTGGCGCGGTGACCGTAGCGAACGCCATCATAGCGCGCGAGGTTCGACGAGGCTTCCGCCGGGGCCACGACGTAATAGGCGGGCAGCGCGTATTTCGTATGCGGCAGCGAGATATCGACGATCTCGGCGCCCGCATCTTTCATCATCGCGATGCCGTCGTCCCAGAGCATCTGGATTTCGGCGGGCATGCCCTCGATGCGGTATTCCTTCGGGATACCGATCTTCTTGCCGCGAATGTCGCCGGTCAGGGCCGCCTCGAAATCCGGGACCGGAATATCGGCGGAGGTCGAATCCTTCGGATCGTGCGAGCACATCGTGCCGAGCATGATCGCCGCGTCGCGCACCGATTTGGTCATCGGGCCCGCCTGATCGAGCGAGGAGGCAAAGGCCACCACGCCCCAGCGCGAGACCCGGCCATAGGTCGGCTTGATGCCGACGATGCCGGTGAAGGCGGCGGGCTGGCGGATCGAGCCGCCGGTATCTGTGCCGGTCGCGGCAAGGCACAGATCGGCGGCCACGGCGGCAGCGGACCCGCCCGAGGAGCCGCCCGGCGTCAGTTTCCGGTCGTCGATCTTCCACGGGTTCACGGCGGGGCCGTAGCACGCGGTCTCGTTCGACGAGCCCATCGCGAATTCGTCCATCGACAGCTTGCCGAGCATGACCGCGCCCGCATCCCACAGGTTCTGCGTGACGGTGGATTCGTATTCCGGCTTGAACCCGTCGAGGATGTTCGACGCGGCCTGCGTCGTCACGCCCTTGGTCGCGAAAAGATCCTTGATGCCCAGCGGGATACCGCACATCGCGGGCGCGTCGCCCGACTTGATGCGGGCATCGGCGGCCTTGGCCTGCTCCAGCGCGATCTCGGGGGTCTTGTGCACGTAAGCGTTCAGCGCGCCGGCCCCCTCGATCTCGTTCAGGCAGGACTCGGTCAGTTCGACCGCGGTCACATCGCCCTTTTTCAACGCGTCGCGCGCGTCGGCAATCGTCAGTTTGTTCAGGCTCATTCGACCACCTTCGGCACGGCAAAGAAGCCCTCGCGGGCATCGGGGGCGTTCTTGAGGATTTTCTCGGGATAACCGCCATCGGTCACCTCGTCGACGCGACGCTTGAGGCGCATCGGCGTCACGGAGGTCATCGGCTCGACGCCCTCGACGTCGACCTCGTTGAGCTGCTCCATGAAGGTCAGGATACTGGACAGCTCCTGCGCGAGCTCGGGCAGATGGTCTTCGGGCACCCGGATCCGGGCCAGATGCGCCACTTTGCGGGCGGTGTCGATATCAATGGACATGTGCTTCTCCGCTTGTCTTGGAAGGCGGTTTAGCCCGAGCCACTGGGGCTTTCAAGCGCCGCGCCCCGCATCAGCGGGCCCCTGCCCTGTCACACGCGAATTTGCGCGCTAATCTTGGAACCTGCACAGTGCTGATACGTCACCCTGTCACAATCGAAGTGCCTAACGGAGGAAACCCATATGAAAGTCATTTGGCTCGGCCATTCCGGCTTCCGCATCAAAACCGGCGATGCGGTGATCCTGCTCGACCCGTTCCTGACCGGCTCGCCGGTCTTTCCGGATGACAAGCGCAGCGAAGCGATCGAAGGCGCGACGCATCTGCTGCTGACCCATGGCCATGGCGATCACGCCTCCGATGCGGTGCCGATCGCGAAGGAACTGGGCATTCCGATCTACTGCATTCACGAATTGTCGATCATCCTTGGCGCCGAGGGGGTCGAAACCGTCGGCTTCGGCAAAGGCGGCACGGTCGATTTGGGCGGCGCGAAGGTTACGATGGTCAACGCGACCCATTCGGCCTCGATCGATTACAAGGGCGGCGACCCGGTCTATGCAGGCCAGCCCGCGGGCTTCATGATCGAAGCCGAGGGACACACGATCTATGTCACCGGCGACACCGACATCATGGCCGACATGGAATGGATGGGCGAACTGCATAATCCCGATATCGGCATCCTCGCAGCGGGCGGCCATTTCACGATGGACATGAAGCGCGCGGCCTGGGCGTCGAAGAAGTATTTCAACTTCAAGACCGTCATCCCCTGCCACTACAAGACTTTCGATGCGCTGGAGCAATCGGCCCAGCCGCTCATCGACGGCTTGCCGGGGGTGGATGTCATCGAACCCGAGATACTCAAAGCGATCGAGCTCTAAGCTGAAGCGCGCCGGGTCGCGGGCGGCATTGCTTGCAGCTTGCAGCCCGGCGCGCTAGCTTCTCGCCCGGATCGGGAGGCCGAATAGATGTCAGACTTATTGTCCTTCAAGGAGATGTGCGAGCGGTTCGACGTGACCCCGCGCACGCTGCGCTATTACGAGTATATCGAGCTTCTCAATCCCCAGAAGGAAGGGCGTTCGCGCTATTACGGTCCGCGCGAGGTCGCGCGGATGACGTTGATCCTGCGCGGTCGCCGATTTGGCTTCTCGCTCGAGGAACTGCGCCAGTGGCTCATGATCTACGATAAGCAAGGCACGGAAGAGCAGAACCGCGTCTGGGTCGAACTTGCCGATCGGCAGCTTGACGTATTGACGCAGCAGCGTGAAGAATTGGACGCGGCTATCGACGACCTCCGACAATTGCGTGATCAGGTTCGGGACACACTTGATTCTTGACCCTGAAATGCATTCCTTAACGTCAGCGAGGTCGTGAGAGCGCCTTGTGAGCTTGACGATTATGGCGAGTTTCGAGGAAAGAAACTTGCTTTACCGTACGGTAAAAATTCCCTGACATTACGTCATTGGATTCGTGACGCCACGTTACGGTGACGCGAACGTAAAGAAGTCTTGTAATGTGGCCGCAGGCAGACGATTTGCCGCGTCGCATTACGCAAAGGAAACGCGAGGCAGAGAGTATGACCGACACAGTAATGACGATCCGCGAGATGTGCGACGCCTTCGAGGTGACCCCGCGCACCCTGCGGTTCTACGAAAGCAAGGAGTTGCTGTTTCCCATTCGCGAGGGACAGAAGCGGCTGTTTACGCGACGCGATCGCGCCCGGCTGAAACTGATCCTGCGCGGCAAACGTTTCGGGTTTTCGCTGGAGGATATCCGCCAGCTGCTGGACCTCTACGAGATGGGCGACAAGCAGAAGACGCAGCTGAACGAGACGATCAAGCTCGCACAGCAACGTCTGGAGGAAATGACGCGCCAACGCGAGGAACTGGGTCAGGCGATCGACGAACTGGCCGGTCAGATCGAGTGGGCGGAGAAGGAACTGGAGAAGGCGCGCCACGACGACGCGGCCTGATCCGCGAAGACGACTAAAGGGAGCGAACCATGTCGAGCTTTATCGCCAACACCAAGGACATGCAGTTTGTGCTGCATGAGCTGCTCAAAGTCTCGAATTCGGATGTGCCGGGTTACGAGGAAATGGACCGCGACTTCACCGAGGCCGTTCTGGATGCGGCCGGGAAGGTCTCGTCCGAGGTGCTGGCTCCGCTGAACGAGGTGGGCGACAAGGAAGGCTGCGTGCTCGAAAACGGCGTGGTCCGCACGCCCAAAGGGTTCGACAAGGCGTTCGAGGCGATGAAAGAGGGCGGCTGGACCGCGCTCGATTGCGATCCCGAGTTCGGCGGTCAGGGCATGCCCTATCTGCTCAACTGCGCGGTGGGCGAGATGTTCGTCTCGGCCAACATGGCCTTCAACATGTATCAGGGCCTGACCCACGGCGCCTATTCGGCGATCCACACGCACGGCACGGATGAGCAGAAGCAGACCTATCTGCCGAAGATGGTCACCTGCGACTGGACCGGCACGATGAACCTGACGGAGCCCCATTGCGGCACCGATCTGGGTCTCATGCGCACCAAGGCCGAGCCGCAGGACGACGGCTCCTACGCGATCACCGGCACGAAAATCTTCATCTCGGCGGGCGATCACGACCTGTCGGATAACGTGATTCACCTCGTGCTGGCGAAGGCGCCGGGCGGTGGCGAAGGCACCAAGGGCGTGTCGCTCTTCATCGTGCCGAAATTCCTCGTCAACGAGGACGGCTCGCTGGGCGAGCGCAACTCGCTCTCGGTCGGCAAGCTCGAAGAGAAGATGGGCATCCACGGCAACGCGACCTGCGTCATGAACTATGACGGCGCGAAGGGCTGGCTGCTGGGCGATCTCCACAAGGGGATGCGCGCGATGTTCACCATGATGAACGAAGCGCGTCTCGGCGTGGGCCTTCAGGGCTACGCCGTGGCCGAGGCTGCCTATCAGGAAGCCGTGGCTTACGCGAAGGACCGCACGCAGGGTCGCGACGTGACCGGCGTGAAAGCGCCCGAGAAAGCCGCCGATCCGATCATCGTGCACCCGGACGTGCGCCGGATGCTGATGGATCAGAAGAGCTTCGTCGAGGGCGCCCGCGCCTTCACCTTCTGGGGTGCGCATCTGATCGACCGCTCCCATGCGCTCAACGATGCCGAGGCCGAAGGTCTGATCTCGCTGATGACCCCGGTCATCAAGGGCTTCCTGACCGACAAGGGCTTCGAGACCGCCGTCTCCGCGCAGCAGGTATTCGGTGGCCACGGCTATACCGAGGACTGGCCGATGTCGCAGCATGTGCGCGACGCGCGCATCGCGATGATCTACGAGGGTGCGAACGGCATTCAGGCGCTCGACCTGGTGGGCCGCAAGCTCGCTCAGGACGGCGGCAAGCACGTCATGGCCTTCTTCGAGATGGTCAAAGCCGAGTGCAAATCGCATGACGATGACGAGCGGATGAAGCCCTTCACCGACGCGCTGAAAAATGCCTCCAAGCAGCTTCAGACGGCGGGCATGTTCTTCATGCAAAACGGCATGAAGAACCCGAACGCGGCGCTCTCGGGCAGCTATGACTTCATGCATCTGATGGGACATGTCTGCCTCGGCCTGATGTGGACGCGGATGGCGAAAGCCGCCTTCACCGCGCTCGACAACGGCGCCTCGGACACCGCGTTCTACGAAGGCAAGATCGCGACGGGTCGCTACTACATGGCGCGTCAGCTTCCGGCCTGCGCGATGCACCTCGCACGGATCGAGACCGGCGCGGACCCGGTCATGGCGCTCGCCGACGACCAGTTCTAAGGCGACCGGATCCAACGAAAAAATGAACGGCGGGCCTCGGCCCGCCGTTTCAATTTTCAATCACCGCCATGTCAGGCGAAGTGTAGCGCTGGACGATTGTTTTGCGGCCGCGCGGGTCTACCCTCGGAATCTCCAACCAGAGACGATTCCCACCGAGTCCCGCCGTCATGTATCTCGATAATGCAGAAACCAACCGCCGTTACGACGCCGCTCTCGCAGAGCTGCGGGCGCGGGGCGTGTTCCGCTCGACCCGGCCGCCAATGGGCGCACGGGTGCTGCATTGGCTGGGCTTCGAGCCGCGCCCGATTCCCTATCTCGACTGGAAGCAGAACCTGCTGATCTTCGCAGCCGGGTTCGCGGTGGCGCAGCTTCTGGTTGACCACCTGCTGAGCGCGACCGAGGGTATGTCCTTTGCGCCGCATCTGGTGACGCTTGTGATCTCGGCGCTCGCCTTCGGTGCGCTGATGGCGCTTTGGCAAATCCACCGCAAGAACAAGCTCGGGCTGAGCGATTGGGACGACCTCTAGGGGCGATTCCCATGCCCAAACCATGGGCGCGGGCGGTCTGGCCAGCACGCAGGTTTCTTCCTAAGCTGCGCGCAACCTGACGCGCCTTCCCGCGCTACATTGCCCCGGAGCCTGAATGCCCAAACGCCTGCGCCTGACCCGTCGCTTTCCCGTCGCCATGACCAATGACGCCTATCGCAGACTCAACCGGTTCGCGCAGGAGGCGGAGATCACGCCCGACGAGGCGCTGACCTTCCTGTTCGAGCATTTTAGCTCCGTCACCCACGAGGAAAATCTCAACCACCGCCTGCGGCTGTTCAAGGCCGAGCTTGGCGAGCGCAAAGCCTGATTTCGAAAGGACATCCATGACCCGCCTGTCTCTCGCTTTCGCTGTCGCGTCCCTTGCCCTCTCGGCCCTGCCTGCGCTCGCGTTCGATGCCGCCGACCGCAACGCGGTGACGCAGGAAGTCGCGGGTTTCACGAAGGCGGTGAACGATAAAGACTACTCCGTCTTCTTCGACACGGTGCCGCCGAAGATGATGCAGGCGATTGCGGATCAGACGGGCGTCCCGAAAGAGCAGCTCGAAGACATCATGCGCAAGCAGATCAACGACGCGATGGCCTCGGTGACGATCGACGATTTCGAGATGAACATCGCCGCGATGAAGACCGGAGAGACGTCTTCGGGCCGGGCCTATGCGCAAATCCCGACCTCGACGGTGATGGAGGTGCCCGATATGGGCAAGGTGCGCTCGACCAACACCACGCTGGCACTGCAAGACGGCGAGGAATGGTATCTCGTGCGTATCGACAGCCCGGCGCAGATCGCGGTTCTGCGCAAGGTCTATCCCGATTTCGAAGGCATCGAGTTTCCCAAAGGCACGATGGAAGCGGTACGCTAACCGCGCCGCGCCGCTCGCTTTTTCCGCGCTTTCCGTTCGCGTCCGTTCACCTCTCGCGACGGAACGCCGCCCTCTCCCTCGCGTTGGACGCGACGTCGTGCTGGAATGACGTTGCGGCGAAATGCTCATGAGGGGCTTACGTTCGCGTCACTTAGGGGTCAGATTGGCCCCGTGATCAGGGAGGACCGCAGCGAATGGCGGCACAACTTTATTGCTTCGGAGAGTCTGGCAACGCCTACAAGGCGGCGCTGACGATGGAACTGGCGGGCTACGACTGGGAGCCTGTCTATGTCGATTTCTTCAACGGCGAGGCGCGCAGCGCCGAATATCACGCGCTGAACGAAATGGCCGAGGCGCCCGTCTTCAAAGAGGGTGACCTGACCCTGTCGCAATCCTGCGTCATCCAGCTTCACATCGCGGAGCAGACCGGCAAATTCCTCGCCGAGGATCGCAACGAGATGCTGCGCTGGATGTTCTGGGACGCGCAAAAGGGCTCGGGCCAGCAGGGCGGCCTGCGCTTCTTGATGAACTTCCTGCCCGAAGAGAAGCGCCCGCAAGAGGCGATCGGCTGGCTCAAGGGCCGCGTGCTCACCGCGATCAAGACGCTGGAGAAACATATGGACGGCCGCGACTGGGTCGTCGGCGACCAGCCCAGCTTGGCCGATTTCGCCTGCTGCGGCTACCTCTACTACCCCGAGCCCTTCGGGTTCGACCGCAAGGAATTCCCCAATATCGACCGTTGGCTGGATGGCATCGCCGCCCTGCCCGGTTGGAAACACCCCTATGATTTGATGCCCGGCAATCCTTCCGACCGGGCGTGAGGAGGAACCATGACGGAAGCCTATATCTATGACGCAGCCCGCACCCCCCGGGGCAAGGGCCGCAAGGACGGCTCGTTGCACGAGGTCAGCTCGGTCGCGCTGTCGGCGCGGCTGCTGAACGCGGTGGCGGAGCGTAACAACCTCGAAGGTCACGCGGTCGAGGACGTGATCTGGGGCAACGCGACCCAGGTGATGGAGCAGGGCGGCTGCCTTGCACGCTCGGCGGTGCTTCTGTCGGACCTCGACGAGCGCATCCCCGGCCTGTCGATCAACCGCTTCTGCGCCTCGGGCATGGAAGCGGTGAACCTCGCCGCCAACCAGGTGCGCGGCGGCGCGGGCATGGGCTATATCGCAGGCGGCGTCGAGATGATGGGCCGCGTCGCGATGGGCTCGGACGGCGCGGCAATCGCCGTGGACCCGTCGCTCGCGATGAAGACCTACTTCGTCCCGCAGGGCATCTCGGCCGATATCATCGCGACCGAATACGGCTTTAGCCGCGAAGACGTCGACGCGCTCGGCGTGGAATCGCAGCGCCGTGCAGCCGAAGCAATCAAGGAAAACCGTTTCGCGAAATCCATCGTGCCGGTGAAGGACCAGAACGGTCTGACCATCCTCGACCACGACGAATTCCCGCGGGCGGGCACCACGATGGAAAGCCTCGGCGGCCTCAAGCCCTCCTTCAAGGAGATGGGCGAGGTGATGCCGGGCTTCGACAAGGTCGCGATGCTGAAATACCCGCATCTCGATCACATCAACCACGTCCACCACGCGGGCAACTCGTCGGGGATCGTGGACGGCGCCGCCGCCGTGCTGATCGGCAACAAGGAATTCGGTGAGGCGCATGGCCTCAAGCCGCGCGCGCGTATCCGCGCCACCGCGAAGATCGGCACCGATCCGACGATCATGCTGACCGGCCCGGTTCCGGTGACCGAGAAGATCCTCGCGGATTCGGGCATGTCGATCTCGGATATCGACCTGTTCGAGGTGAACGAGGCGTTTGCGGCTGTCGTGCTGCGCTTCATGCAGGCCTTCCAGGTCGATGCCGACAAGGTCAACGTCAATGGCGGCGCGATCGCGCTTGGCCACCCGCTCGGCGCCACCGGCGCGATCATCATCGGCACGCTGCTGGACGAGCTGGAACGCCGCGACCTGAACACCGGTCTGGCCACGCTTTGCGTCGCGTCCGGCATGGGCGCCGCGACCATCATCGAGCGCGTGTGAGGGAGGAACAAATGGCTGATTTCAAATACGAACTTGGCAGCGACGGCGTTGCCGTCATCACTTGGGACGTGCCCGAGAAGTCGATGAACGTGATGAGCATGGAGGGCTTCGCGCTCCTCGACAGTTTCATCGACAAGGCGCTGGCGGATGACAAATGCAAAGGTGTCGTCATCACCTCCGGCAAGCCCGATTTCGCGGGCGGCATGGACCTCAACGTCATCGCGCAGATGCGTGAAGGCGGCGCTCAGGCGATCTTCGACGGCGTGATGCAGATGCACCATGTCCTGCGCAAGATCGAGCGCGCCGGCATGGACCCGAAGACCAACAAGGGCGGCAAGCCGATCGCGACCGCGATCCCCGGCACCGCGCTCGGCATCGGTCTGGAACTGCCGCTGTCGACGCATCGCACCTTTGTCGCGGACAATCCGAAGGCCAAGATCGGCCTGCCCGAGATCATGGTCGGCATCTTCCCCGGCGGCGGCGGCACCACCCGTGTCTCGCGCAAGCTCGGCGCGATGGCGGCGGCGCCCTTCCTGCTGGAAGGCAAGCTGTCGAACCCGAAGAAGGCGAAAGCTGCGGGCCTGATCGACGAGGTCGTCGAGGATCCGCTGGCCGCCGCGAAGGAATGGGTGCTGAACGCAAAAGACGCCGATTTGGTGAAACCGTGGGACGCGAAGGGCTTCAAGATGCCCGGCGGCGCACCCTATCACCCGGCGGGCTTCATGACCTTCGTGGGTGCCTCCGCGATGGTGCATGGCAAGACCGCGGGCGTCTATCCGGCGGCCAAGGCGCTTCTGTCGGCGGTCTATGAAGGCGCGCTCGTGCCCTTCGATCAGGCGATCAAGATCGAGGCGCGCTGGTTTACCCACGTTCTGCTGAACCCGTCGTCGACCTCGATGATCCGCTCGCTCTTCATCAACAAGGGCGCGCTGGAGAAGGGCGCGAACCGCCCGGATGTCTCCGATCAGAAGGTGAAGAAGGTCGGCATCCTCGGCGCAGGCATGATGGGCGCAGGCATTGCCTTTGTCTCGGCCAAGGCCGGTATCGAGGTCGTGCTGATCGACAACAGCCAGGAGGCCGCCGATCGCGGGAAATCCTATTCCGAGGGCATCCTCGACAAGGGTATTTCGCGCAAGAAGGTCACCGAAGAGGGCAAGGCGAAGACGCTGGGCCTGATCAACGCGACCACGGATTACGCCGCCCTTGAGGGTTGCGACCTGATCGTGGAAGCGGTGTTCGAAGATCCGGGCGTCAAAGCCGAGGTCACCAAGAAGGCCGAAGCCGTGATCCCGCAGGACGCGATCTTCGCCACCAACACCTCGACCCTGCCGATCACCGAACTGGCCAAAGCCAGCGCGCGCCCCGAGCAGTTCATCGGCATCCACTTCTTCTCGCCCGTCGACAAGATGATGCTGGTGGAGATCATCAAGGGAGCGCAGACCGGCCCGGTGGCGGTGGCGAAGGCGCTCGATTTCGTGCGCCAGATCCGCAAGACGCCGATCGTGGTCAACGACGCGCGCTTCTTCTATGCCAACCGCTGCATCATCCCCTATATCAACGAGGGGATTCGCATGGTGGCCGAGGGGGTGAACCCGACGCTGGTCGAACATGCGGCCACGATGGTCGGCATGCCGCTGGGGCCGCTGCAGCTGGTGGACGAGACCTCGATCGACCTCGGCGTGAAGATCGCGAAGGCCACCAAGGCGGCGATGGGCGATGCCTATCCCGATGAGGCGGTCGATGACGTGCTGTTCTGGATGGCTGATGAAGGTCGGATGGGCCGCAAGTCGAACGCGGGCTTCTACGACTATGACGAGAAGGGCAAACGTCAGGGTCTGTGGGAAGGTCTCGACGCCAAGTTCCCGCGCAGCCCCGAGCAGCCCGACGTGCATCACGTCCAGCATCGCCTGCTGATGGCGCAGGTGCTGGAAGCGGTCCGTGCCTTCGAGCAGGGCGTGCTGGAAGACATCCGCGAGGGTGACGTGGGCGCGATCCTCGGCTGGGGCTTCGCCCCGTGGTCGGGTGGCCCGTTCAGCTGGCTCGATATCCTCGGCGCCGGCAAGGCCGTCACGATCTGCGAGGCGCTCACCGCGCAATACGGCCCGCGCTTCGAGGCCCCGGCCCTGCTGCGCGACATCGCAGCCTCGGGCGAGACCTTCTACGGTCGCTACGGCGACGGTCAGGCCGCGAAAGCCGCCTGATCCGAGAGCGCCAGAGAAACCAGAACGCCGGGACCTAAAGGCCCCGGCGTTTTTCTATGGCCGGGAGGCACTTCAACGCCCGCCTCCCACCTGTCTCCAAGACAAAGGAAAACGCCGCACCCTGGTCATGGGTGCGGCGTTCGGCCTGTCAGTTGATCAGGAGGGAATCAGGCCGGGCTATCACTCTGCCGCGTAAGCGTGCGCGGTCAGATCTTCGTCGATGAGCCCTGCAACGATCGAGCGTGCCATCTCAAGCGACAGCGTCTCGTAGTTCGGGCCTGCATCATCGTCGAAGAGTGCTTCGAGCCGATGGCTGTTGATCGAACCGCAATGGACCATGCCAGAACCATTCGCGTAGACGATCTCCTCCTCCTCAAACTCCAGCACGATCACGTCGATCGGACGGTGGGGTGTAATCCGATCGATCCCACGATAGCCTTCAAGAGCCGAGGCGGGGATTACGGCGAAGGGGTCACCGTAAATTGCCTCGGCCATGTCGCTTTCCACCATCATGTTCTGTTCAGGCAAAAGCAGCATCGGGGTTTTGTTGCCCAACGCGCCGACCGGCACGGCGAGCGGCTTGCGATGGTCCGGGCAACGCCCGTGACCGAGCCAGAGTTGAGTTCGCTTGACGTCCTTGACGGGACGCAGGCCACTGTCGAAGGTCATGACCATGTCGCCGACCGCAATTGCTTCCACCGGGCGCCAGCCCATAGCGGTCGCGATTCGCGTTCCGGCAACGATCCCCGAAGCAGCCCCGTTATCGAGCACTCGCCCGGAGGTTGCGCCCGCCAGAGCGGAATCGAAGGCGCAATCGTCGTTCCAAGTCGTCGTTGCACTGCGGATCATGTCGGTCTTCCTTCTGAAAGTCGGCGAGGCCATTTCTTCGTCCTACCTAGATCAATTGATTCCTGGGGAGTTTCCGGGGCCGAAAGGTGACCGAAATGTGGCAAACCTATACTTTCGGACAGTAAGTTGCTCACGGACCCGTGATTGACCTATCTTTTTGGATAGGGGTTCGCGCGTTTGACCTATCTTTTTGGATAGGGGTGCGCTCACAGACCCGTGAGAATCGCCCAAATTGCGTCGCAAATTGCAATTGCGCGAAAATTTAGAATCGGTAACCGAACCGCGCGATGTCCTCGGCACAGAGTTTCGAAACCACTTCAGCATCGAAATCTGAAAAATACCCGCGCCAGTTGCGCTTCCGCTCGGAGATGTTGCATCTCGCGAGGGGAGTCACGCAAAACCCGAGATGTGACGCGAGAGGTGCGGCATCGGCCTCTACATCTTCGAGGCGAATATAGAGGTCACAAATCTCCTCCCCGTCCGGCAGCCGCATGTAGCTGCCATAAGGGGCCGCCGCGAGGGATGCCTGCGTGTGCGGATGGTTAAGGAAGTCCGAAAAGCTGAGCGACTTTGCTAACGCCACGGCGGGATGCGCCATCCGCTGCTCGCGCAACCAATGGTAGTAGCTGACCACCCGGTCCCACGGGTTCCGCACCAGCGTGAAGGTGAAATAGGCGCGCGCCTCGTCTTCGCTATAGAGACCCAGCCCGTCGCTCAGCGTGGAATGCTTCCAAAGCCGCCCCCGGGTCTCGCGCCCTTCCAGCCTGCGTTTGCGTCGCCGCGCCTTGGGCGTATCACCGATCAGCAGGTCATCCGCCATCGCGCGGTTCTCCAGCGCGAGCGTCAGCGCCGTGCCACCCGTCTTCGGGATATGAACGAAGATGTAGCGGCGGCCATGCGAAACGATCATGCGCGCGACACTAGCTGTGACGAAAGATGACGCAAACCCTCTTTCCTTTCGCGCGATGCCGCCTGAAGATGCCCGGACAATTTACGTGGAGGATTTCATGGGCTGGCTTGCCGACGAGACGGGTCTGGAGAAATGCGCGGCGAATTACGCACCGCTTACACCTTTATCGCACCTCAACCGCGCGCTGGAGGTCTTCCCCGAGCGACCGGCGGTGATCTACGGCAGCCGCTCTTATAATTACGTTGATTACCACGCGCGCGTGAGTCAGCTGGCCTCCGCCCTCAAGGCACGCGGCGTGAAGC
Source organism: Thioclava sp. UBA3469 (assembly GCF_002378135.1). Lineage (NCBI taxonomy): Bacteria > Pseudomonadati > Pseudomonadota > Alphaproteobacteria > Rhodobacterales > Paracoccaceae > Thioclava > Thioclava sp. UBA3469. The sequence goes on along the minus strand of NZ_DFRG01000211.1, from coordinate 9,178 downwards.
CCGGCGACGTGGTGGCGACGATCCTGCCCAACACCCTGCCCCAGATCGAGGCGCATTTCGGCGTGCCCGCCTGTGGCGCGGTGCTCAACGCGATCAATACGCGGCTCGATGTCGATACCGTCGCCTATATCTTCGAGCACGGCGGCGCGAAGATCGTGCTCTGCGACGTGGCCTTCCTGCCGGTGGCCGAAGAGGCCGTGAAGAAGATGAAGGGCCCCGCGCCACAGATCGTCGAGGTCGCCGACCCCGAGCACGGGTTCGAGCCGACCGGGCATTACCTCGAATACGAGGCGCTGGTGGCCGAGGGCGATCCGATGTTCACCTGGATCATGCCCGAGGACGAATGGGAGAGCATCGCGCTCAACTACACCTCCGGCACGACGGGGCGGCCCAAGGGCGTCGTGTATCACCACCGGGGCGCCTATCTTTCGACTCAGGCCAATGCGATCTCGTGGCGGATGCAGCTCTATCCGGTTCTGCTGACCATCGTGCCGCTGTTCCATTGCAACTCGTGGACCCATAGCTGGATGGTGCCGATGATGGGCGGCACGGTCGTCGGCTGCCGCGACGTGACTGCGAAGGCGATCTACGACGCGATCGCGGATCATGGCGTGACGCATTTCGGCGGCGCGCCGATCGTGCTGAACACCATCATCAACGCCAAGGACGAACATCGCCGCGCCTTCGATCATGTGGTGGAGGTCTTCACCGCCGGTGCGCCCCCGCCCGCCTCGACGCTGGCCGCGATCGAGCCTCTGGGCTTCAACGTCACGCAGGTCTACGGGCTGACCGAAACCTACGGCCCGGCGGTGGAATGCACATGGAAGCCCTCCTGGGAGGGAACCGAGGGCGAGGCCCGCGCCGATCTGAAGGCGCGCACCGGGGTCTCGATGCCGATGCTCGAGAAAGTCACCGTCTACGATCAGGGCAAGGAGGTCGCGCGCGACGCCCAGCATCTGGGCGAGATCGTCTTCCGAGGCAACATGGTCATGAAGGGCTATTTCAAGAACCCGCAAGCCACGCGCGAGGCCTTCGAGGGCGGCGTGTTCCACTCGGGCGACATCGCCTTCATGCATCCCGACGGCTACATCAAGATCACCGACCGCGCGAAGGACATCATCATCTCGGGCGGCGAGAACGTCTCCTCGGTCGAGGTGGAGGGCGTGATCTGCGCCCATCCGGCGGTGTCGCTCGCCTCGGTCGTGGCCAAGCCGGACGAGACCTGGGGCGAGGTGCCCTGCGCCTTTGTCGAGCTGAAGGAGGGCAAGGAGGCGACCGAAGAAGAACTGATCAAGTTCTGCCGCGCTCGGCTCGCAGGCTTCAAGACGCCCAAGCGTGTGATCTTCTCGGAACTGCCGAAGACCTCGACCGGCAAGATCCAGAAATTCGAGCTGCGGGCGGTCGCCAAACTGCTCGACGAGTAGGGCTTCTTTCTACGCGTGCGCGCGCCCGCGCGCGAGGGGCGCGCGTGAAATGCTCAGCTTTCGCTCTCGGCGCAATGCTGGCGGAAGGCGCGCGACAGCATGTCCAGCTCGGCGCGCAGAAGATCGATCTCGGCGCGCAGATCACCCGCCAGCGGCGCCCCCGCGACCAGCGAGAAGCGGTCGATCACCTCGCCATCCGCCTTGCGGCAGACGAGGAAGGTCAGCACCCCCTCGCTCAGCAACTCCGTCGGGATCGGCTGCGCGATGCGCCAGTCGCCGGGCCCGCCGCTGACCGACATCCCTTCCAGCACCTCGCCCTGATGGCGCACCTCCAGATCGGGCGCCTCTTTCTCATGGCTCACCGCTTCCCAGCGCCCTGCCTTGATCCGCGTGCTGTCCAGCATCCTCGCCTCCGTCACAGTTCGGCGCGCGGGTAGCGCGCGAAGGTGAGATCGCGGATCACCACCTCGTTCATCCGTGGGTTTTCAAAAATCAGATCGACCCACGCCTTTTCCAGCCGCCGCTCGTTCATCCGCGTATAGGCTAGATCGAATTCGACAGAGCGCGCGCCCTCGCCATGGGGCAGTTCGCGCACCAGCTGCTCCGAATTGGGGCCGTGCTTGATGTTGAGGCGGCAGAACACTTCCAGCTCCCGCTCGCAGTCCAGCTGCATCTCCAGCCGGATGAGATGGTTGAGCTGCAGCCCGCCCAGCGCCGCGTCGGGCAGATCGAGCACCAGCGACAGGAACGACCCTTCGAACCGCAGCACATCGAGCCGCAGCCCGAACGGCGCGAGCGTCTCGCCCTTCGTATTGCGGATCTGGCGCAGCGTGATCTCGGAGCGCGGACAGTCATGGAACAGGGTGAGGTCATCGCCGAGCTTGGCGCGGCTTTGCGCCCCCGCGATGCCATGCGGATGCGCCTTCACGCGCCAGAGCGGCGGTCGCCACGCCCAATCGCTGCCCGATGGTTTGCGCACAGAGCTATCGCCGGGAAAGGCCGTCAGCCGCTGCTCGGTCGCGCGCAGCACCGTGTCGACTTCGTTGCGCAGGGCACGCGCCCGTGCGCGCAGACCGCGAAGCCCCTCCGGATCCAATGCAGGGACCTTGGACGCCGCATCGCGCCAGCGCCGCAAGCTGCGTCGCTCGGCAATCCGTTGCAACAGCGATCCGCCGTTCCGTCCTGCCATGTGCTGCCCTTCTTTCCCGCCTGCCGGTGCCGTTTGCGGCATCACAGCAGTTATTCATTATCATCGGGTTGCGAGAAAGGGGGAATTTCCGCACGAACTCATCGAGTTCCGGGGTTTCGACCGGGAAGGTGACTGCGCGTCGGCTTGGGCGGTCAATTCGCGGCGCGGATCGCGGCGATGAATGTCTCCAGCAATTGCCGCTGCTGGGCATAGCTCATTTCGCCTTCCTTCAGCGGCATCACCGACAGCGCCGTGATCCGCCCGCCAAGCGCCGTGACGCCCCGCAGGTAGGTCTTCGCAATCGGCGGTCCGCCCGTGCCGGAGCGATCCTCGACCCGCAGCAGCAATGTACCATTCGAGATATCGGTGCCCTTGATCGTCACGTCAGCGGCTTCGCCCGAGCGCGACAGCGCCGCGCGCCCGATTTCGGAATGGAAGAAATCACCAATCTTCTTGAGCCGGTCCTGCGACAGCTTGCCGGAGCCATCCTCCAGGGCGGGCGGCCCGACCGTGACGCTCAGCAGCGCGGGTTCGGGTGCGTGGGCATCCTCGGCATTGCCGGAGATCGCCGCGCAATTGCCGAAGAGCGCGAAGCCCCCCGCGCCGGAATTGCGCAGGCTTTTCGGATCGACGCACCAGCCTTTCGGCGCCGCCACCGTCAACGCGCCATTGGCCAGCGTGGTGCGGGCCTTCGCGACCTGCGCCGTGCCGAAGGCGGTCGGCTGGCAGGCGGCCAGCAAACCGATCATCCCCAGCGCGAGGGCGAGGGGCTTCAAAAGACGTGACGAGCGGTGTCCGACAGCAAAAATCATGCGCTTGGAGATAGCCTCAGCGCCCTCATCGCGCAAGTCTGCCGGGTTTCGCCGCATTGCGGCTGCGCGAGGTTCAGCCCAATGCGATCCGGCGCGCCGCGGCCGTGCCGTCATCCGGATCGTGGCTGACCATGAGGCACGGGATACGCTCGGCTTGGAGATGCTGCAGCGTGAAACTGCGGATCTCGGCCCGCAACTCCGCATCGAGCGCGGCGAAGGGCTCGTCGATAAGCACCGCACGGGGTCGCGCCAGCAGCGTGCGCATCAACGCCGCGCGGGTGCGCTGCCCGCCCGATAGCGTCGCCGGGTCGCGATCCGCCATGCCCGCAAGCCCGGCCTGTTCCAGCGCGGCCTCCACCGCCGCGTGCCGGGCGACCTTGCCCTTCACCTGCGCCGACAGACCGAAGGCCAGATTGTCGCCGACCGAGAGATGTGGGAACAGCTGCGCCTGCTGGAACAGCATCCCGATGCCGCGCCTCTCAGCGGGGAGCTGCGTGACGCTTTCGCCATCGAGCCGCACATCGCCCGAAGCCGTGAACCCCCGCGGCAGATGGCCGCCGATATGGGCGAGCAGGCTCGACTTGCCGATCCCGGAGGCCCCCATCAGGCAGACGGTCTCTCCGGGCGCCACGACCAGCGACAGCGGCGCGAAGAGCGGGGCGGAGGCGCCGGGCGCGGTCAGGCTCAGATCGATCAACTCAAGGCTCATGCCACTCCTCCGCGCAAGCCGCGCCGGTTGCGATGCCACCATGCCGGGACCGCGAGCGCCAGCGCGAAACCCACCCATGGCAGCGCCGCCTGCATGAGCGCAAGGATCGCGGCCAGCCGTCGATCCGCCCCCGAGGCCAGCGCCACGGCTTCAGTCGCCAGCGCCTGAACGCGCCCCGCGCCGGGCAGCAGAACGGCGAGATATTGCGCCACCGACACTGCGACCCCGATCGCCGCCGCCGCACAGATCGGACCCAGCAGCATCGGCAGCTTGATCCGCAGCAGCCGCCGCGTCGGCCCAGCCCCGAGGCTCGCCGCACTGGCGAGATGGGCACGATCCAACGCCCGCCACGGCCCGGCCAGTGCGATCATCACATAGGGAAAGACGAAGAGCAGCTCGGCCCATGTCACCGCGACCGGCCCCGGCGGCAGACCGAGCCAGAGAAACCCGGTGGTCAGCCCCTGCAGAAACCCGATCTGCGGCAGCAGAAGCGGCAGGACGATCAGCGCGCCGAGCGGCAGGCGTTTTCCGGAGCGATCCTCGCTTTCCAGCCAGAGCATCGCGAGGATCAGCGCCAAAGCGGTCGAGACGAGCGCAAGCGTCAGGCTGGTCAGCGCGGGCCCCGCCCAGTCGGCGCTCGCCCAGCGTTTGAAGGTGAGATCGGCGGGCAGCGCATCGGGAAAACGCCAGAAGCTCGCGAGGCTCCAGAGGATCAGCGCACCCAGCGATCCGATCGCCAGAAGACCACCCGCGCCGATCAAACCAGCGCCGCTCCAGTTCCGCCGCGATGCGCCGCGCTGCCCGGTGCGGATCAGCGCCTTGCCGAACCGTGCCACCGCGCGCTCGCCGACCATCCACAGCGCCGCACTCGCCCCCATCACGGCCAGCAAGATCACCGCCAGCGCCGAGGCGGGGACCGCTTGCGCCGGGTCCGGCGCGCCGTAGAGCCGCAGGATGCGCACCGCCAGCGTCGGCGGGTTCGACGGCCCGAGAATCAGCGCCATGTCGACGACCGACAGCGAGAAGGCCAGCACGATCAGCACCGGCAGCCGGAGCGCCGGGTACAGCTGCGGCCAGACGATCCGCGCCCAGACGCGGCCCGGCGCATAGCCAAGCGCGCGCCCCGCCGCCATCTGCTCGGCAACCGGGCGCTGCGCCGCGGCCACCAGCGTCATCAATGTCAGGAACGGCACCTCTTTCAGCATCAGCCCGAGGATCAGCGACAGCCCCCACGGATCGCCCAGCGTCACGATCTGCGGCGGCAGATCCCAGCCGGTCGCCCAGGGCGAAATCAGCCGCGCCGCCCAGCCCGAGGGCGCGATGAGAAATGCCAGCCCGATCGCCAGCGCCGCATGGGGCACTGCCAGCAGCGGCGTCAGCCAGCGCGACGCCGATTGCCGCGTCACCAGCCAGCGCGCCAGCGGGATCGAGGCCGCGAGCGACAGCAGCGCAGCCCCCAGGCCGGTCACCAATGTCAGCCGCAGCGAGGTGAGGATACCGGGCGCGGCCAGTGCCTCGGTGAAGCCCTCCCAGCCCAGATCAACCCGCCCCAGCCCCGGCTGCCAGCCAAACGCAGTCGCCAGCGTCAAAGCCGCGCCGAGCAGCACCGGCGCGCCGATCACCAGCGTCAGGATCGCCCCGGCGAGCCGCATCAAACCCTCACTTCGTGTAGCGCTGCGCCCAGTCCTCGGTGAGCTTCGTCATCCAGCTCGGATGCGGCTCGGGGAGCGTCGGCCCGAGATCGTCCAGCGTCGGCAGCGCGGGCGCGGTGGGCAGGTCCGCGAAAGCCGCCTTCGCATCGGCATCCAGCTTTGCCGGATCGAGCACCGAGAAACTGCCCAGCACACGGATGTCCTGCATATGCGCCTGCGTGGCCGGGTCGAGCAGGAAATTCGCGACCAGTTCCGCCCCCGCCTGATGCGCCGCGTTATAGGGGATCGCGACAAAGGAGATATTCCCGATCGTGCCGCCTTCGGGCACCCAGACGCGGACCGAAGGCGGCAGCACACCCTGCTCGATCATCGCGGCGGGCGCGGCCGGATCGAAGAACATCGCGAAATCGACCTCGCCATCGGCCAGCAACTGCGCCTGCGCGCTCTCGTTCTCGGGGAAGGATTTGCCTTCACGCCACATCAGCGGACGCAGCGCGTCATACCAGGCCCAGAGCGGCGCGGTCTCCTTCGCATAGGCCTCGTCCGTCACGGGCTGCGACAGCGCCGCCGGGTCGGGCGCCAGTTCGACCAGTGCCTGCTTGAGGAAGCTCGCCCCCATGAAATTCGACGGGTTGGGATGGGTGAAGCGGCCCGGATGCGCCTCGGCCCAGTCCAGCAGCCCCGCCATATCCTTCGGCGGATCGCTCACCCGCTCCGCATCATAGGCAAAGGCGAATTTCGCAAGCCGCCACGGGCTCTCGTACCCTTCGGTCGGCACGGTGAAATCGGTCGTGGCCGCCGAGCCCTCCGACAGGTCGAGATATTTCGCATTGGGCAGATCGGAAACGAACGGCCCGTGCAGCAAGCCCGCCTCTTTCATCGCCAGAAAGTTCGGCCCGTTGATCCAGATAAGGTCCACCGCGCCGCCGTCATCCTGACCCGCCGCCTTCTCGGCCTGCACGCGCGAGACAGCTTCGGCGGTGTCGGACAGCTTCACCTGTTCGACCGTGACGTCGTATTTCTCCTGCATCTGATCGGACACCCAGTCGATGAACGCATTGGTGCGCGGATCGCCGCCCCAGGCGTTGAAATAGACCGTCTGGCCCTTCGCCTCGGCCTCCGTTTGCGCCCAATCGGCGAAGGCGGGGGATGCGAGCGGCAGCGCGAAACTCGCGGCAAGAACCGGGGCGGCAAGAAGGTTTCTCATACTCTCTCCGTTCAGGAAAACGCCCGCCAGCCCATCAGCCAACGGGTCACGGTGGTCACGAAACAGGCGACGGCGAAGAGGCCCGCGAGGATCGGGAAGGCCTGCGGAAACAGGCAGATCGCCGAGAAGAACAGGATCGTCTCGGCCCCCTCAGTGAGCCCGCCGAGGTAGTAGATGCCCTTGGTCGGATAGGCATCGGTGCTCATCCCGCGCTTGGCGGCGATCGAGGCGAAGGCGAGGAAGCTCGACCCGGTGCCGACGAAGGCCGCGATCAGGATGGTCGCGGCCAGCGCGTTGCGCGCAGGATCGGCCAGCGCGAAGCCCACCGGGATCAGCGCGTAGAACAGGAAATCCAGCGCGATATCGAGGAACGCCCCGCGATCTGTCGGCCCCTTGATCCGCGCGATGGCCCCGTCGAGCCCGTCCGCGATCCGGTTGATAAGGATCAGCGCCAGCGCCAGCCAATAGGCGTGGAACGCCAGCGCCGGGATCGCCAGAAGACCCAGTGCGAAGCCCGCCACCGTCACCTGATCGGCGCGGATACCCCGCGCGGCCAGCGCCTCGGCGGGGGGCTGCATCATGGCACGTTGCAGCGGCAGGAGAGCAGCGTCGATCATCCGCGCCTCCACGCCATGAAGCGCTCGGCGATCCGCAGCGTGCGCGGGTTCACATGAGCCTGCCGCCAACGCCCGGCGGCGTTCTTCGCGGCCTCGGACCAGCTCGGATAGATATGCGGCGTCGAGAGAATCTTGCCCAAGCCCAGCCCGTGCCGCATCGCCAGCGCGAATTCCGCCAGCACCTCGGCGGCATGCGCCCCGCAGACCGTGGCACCAAGAATCTTGTCGGAGCCTTTCGGGGTGACGATCCGCACGAAGCCCTGCCCCGCCCCTTCGGCGAGCGCACGGTCGAGATCGCCCAGCGGATAGGTCGTGACCTCGTGATGCACGCCCTCGGCCTCGGCTTCCGCAGCCGTCATCCCCACCCGTGCCAGCTCGGGCGAGGTGAAGACCGCATGCGGGATCGGCGCGGCATGGGCTTTGAAGCGCCAGAAGGGAGAGGCCAGCGCATTCGCCGCCGCGATCCAGCCCTGATGACCTGCGGCATTGGTCAGCTGCAACGGCCCCGCCGCATCGCCTGCGGCGTAGATATTGGGCATGAGGGTTTCAAGGTAGTCGTTCGTCTCGATCACCTTATTCGCCGGAATGCCCAGTTCCTCCAGCCCGAAACCTTCGAGCCGCGCCTTGCGCCCGACCGCGACCAGAAGCGTGTCGAAGCCGAGTTTGGAGCCGTCCTCCAGTTCCAGCCATTTGCCGCCTTCTTCACCGGAGTCGTCACGCCCGAAGCGGATCGCCTTCGCACCGAGCTTCAGGTCGACCCCATCGGCGCGCAAGGCCGCCGCGATGGCATCCGAGGCCTCCGTATCCTCACGGATCAAAAGCCGCTCCGCCGCCTCGACCACGGTGACGCCCGCGCCAAGTCGCGCCAGCGCCTGCGCGATCTCGCAGCCGATCGGACCGCCGCCGAGGATCACCATTCTCTCGGGCGGCGCAGGCATCGCGGCGAGCGTCTCCCACAGCGTATCCGAGGTCAGCGGCTCGACCGATCCGATCCCCTCGATCGGCGGGATCACCGGGGCCGCGCCGGTCGCGAGCACCACCCCGCGCGCGGTCAGGCGCTCATCGCCGACACGCACCGTCCACGGGTCTTCCAGCCGCGCATGACCTTCGATCACCTCGACGCCCAAGCCCTCATAGCGCTCCACGGAATCATTCGGCTCGATCTGCGCGATCACCTCGGAGATTCGCTGCGTCACCACGGGCCAATCGACCGAGACATCCGCGCGCACGCCAAGCGCCTCGGAGCCGCGCGCCACGCCCGCCGCCCGAGCCGAGGCGATCAGCGCCTTCGACGGCACGCAGCCGAAATTCAGGCAATCGCCGCCCATCGGGCCTTCCTGTACCAGCGTCACTTTCGCCTTGGCCTGCGCCGCGACATAAGAGGCCACCAGCCCCGCGGCCCCTGCGCCGATCACGATCAGGTTGCGGTCGAACTTCGCCGGGCGCTCATAGCCGCGATAGGCCCGCTTGCGTGCCCATACCCGCAGCGCCGCGCGCGCGACCCAGGGAAACACCGCCAGCGCCGCGAAGGCACCCAGCAGCCCCGGCGAGACGATCCCCGGCAGGCT
>NZ_DFRG01000126.1:0-12439 GCF_002378135.1 Thioclava sp. UBA3469 | reverse complement strand
CATAAGCGCACTCTTTTCAATTCGATTGGGGGACTCGGCCCGGTGTGCCCGGGCCGAGTCGGAAACCGGTCGGGATCAGGCAAGCAGAGCGGGGTCGATGATCTCGGCGGCGGGAACCACGCTGGGAACCAGGTCATTGGCCAGCATGAAGGCCGAGGTCGCATCGACCGCCCCGACATAGGCCCCCGGCGCACCGGCGGCCCCCATCAGGGCGATGTTGTCCGCGCGCGAATACATCTTCACACCACTCCACATGCCCTCGAATTCCGCGACCGAAACCCCGCTGTGGTCGGCCATGATCGCGAAGGCCTCGTCCTTGTTGGTGCCAACGAAATCCAGCGCCTCGAACCAGGCGTCGAGCAGCCGCTTCACCTCGTCTGCGCGCGTTTCCAGCACATCACTGCGCGCGCTGATCAGGTCGATGATCAGATCGGGCGTGTCGACACTCGTCGCCAGCGCCGTGCCGCCCGCCGCGATGCCTTGCGAGGCAAAGGGTTCCCAGGTGACCGATACGTCGATCGCCCCGGCGGCGAAGGCGGTGCCCGCGTCCTGCGCCGACATATTGGTGATGGTGACGTCCTTTTCGCTCAGCCCGGCCTTGGCCAGCAGGCTTGCAAAGAAGAAATGGCTCACCGATCCGATCTCGAGCGCGACCGTCTTGCCCTTCAGATCGGCCAGCGTGCTCACGCCCCGGGCGATGACGATATCGGCCCCGTTCGAGGCATTGGTCAAGGCGATGACCTTGGCGAGAGGCGCCTCGGCATCGACCACCACCACGTCGGCGGTGTTGAGCGCGCAGACATCCAGATTGCCGCTTGCCAGCGCCTGACGCGCATCGGTCTGCACCGGGAATTCGATGAGGTTCAGATCAAGGCCGTGCTTCGCCGTCAGCCCCTTCTTGTCGAGCACCCAGAACGGCATCCAGCCGACCCAGATCGGCACCCCGACGCGCAGCGGCGCGGCGGCCCGCGCAGGCCGCACCAGATAAGGGGTCGCAAGGGAGGCGGCGAGCGCGCTCATCACATGCCGGCGCGAGAGTCTCATGGTCGTCATCTCTGATCTCCTGTTGTTTGCGTCAAGCCCGCGGCGGGAAGATCCGGGAGGGAGGCCCCGGCCACCGCTTGCGGCGCGCCGAACTGCGACAGCGCGCTGAGGTCGTTCGTCATGGTCGAGGTGGCGCGGATCCGCTCTGTCACCTTCCGGCGCAGTTCCAGAAATTCGGGGCTGGCGATCATGTCGCGGCTGCGATGCGCGGGCAGAGACACCTCGTGCACGCTGTCGAGCCGGCCCGGATGCGGCGCCAGAACCACGACGCGATTGCCCAGGTAGATCGCCTCTTCCACGTCATGGGTGACGAAGACGATCGTGCAGCCTTCCTGTTCGAAAACATGCAGCAGCAGGTCCTGCATCAGTTCCCGCGTCTGCGCATCGAGTGCGCCAAAGGGCTCGTCCATCAGCAGGATCGGCGGGCGCAGATGCAGTGCACGCGCGATCGCAACCCGCTGCTGCATCCCGCCCGAAAGCTGATGCGGATAGGCATTGGCGAATTTCTCGAGACCGACGAGCTGCATGAGAGCCCGCGCGCGGGCCGCATGCGCGGCCTTCTCGCCCCGGCGCCGGTTCGCGGCAAGCCGCGTCGAGAAGGCGATGTTCTGCTCGACCGTCAGCCAGGGGTAGAGCGAGTAGGACTGGAACACGACGCCACGGTCCGGCCCCGGCCCATGCACCGCCTGCCCGTCCACCCGCACCTCGCCTTCGGTTTGCGCATCAAGCCCGGCCAGGATGCGCAGCAGGGTCGACTTGCCGCAGCCCGAGGCTCCGACCAGCGTGACGATGCTGCCCCGAGCGATTTCGAGATCGAGTCCCGCCAGCGCCGTCACTTCGTCCCCGCCCCGGCCGAAGACCTTGCTGACCGCCGAGATCTGGATGATCGGCGCGCTCATTTCCGGCTCCACCACGGGAAAAGCCGGCGTTGGGCGAACCGGGCGATCTGATCGAACGCGATCCCCAGCAGGCCGATCACCAGGATGCCCATGAAGATCTTGTCCGTCTGCATGAAACGCTGTGCGCGCATGATCTGAAAGCCGAGCCCGCTGCTCGAGGCGATCAGCTCGGCCACGACAAGATAGGTCCAGGCCCAACCCATGGTGACGCGCAGGGTATCCGACATCGCCGGAAGCGCGGATGGAACGAGAACCTGCGAGATCAGTTCGCGCCGCGCCGCCCCCATCGTCTGCGCCGCCTCGATCTGCGCCAGGGGCACCTGACGGACATTGTCCGCGATCATCACCACCATCTGGAAGAAGGTGCCCAGAAAGATGATGGTGATCTTCGCGCCCTCGCCGATGCCGATCCAGATCATCACCAGCGGGATGAAGGCCGGGGTCGGCATGTAGCGGAAGAAATCGTTCACCGGCTCGAAGAACGCCTCGAAAGGACGGAACGTCCCGATCAGAACGCCAAGGGGCACCGCAAGAAGAACCGCCAGCAGGAATCCGGAAAACACCCGGAAGATGCTGATCAGCGCGTCGCCCGCCAGTCCGCCATTGCCCAGCCAGTCCCAGCCTCGCAGGGCCACATCCATCGGCGCCGGCAGGAAGCGCGGCCCGACAAGCCCTGTCGAGGCGACCAGCGTCCAGATCACGAAGGGCGTCGCCAATCCTGCGAGAGCAAGCAGCCAGTAACTTGCCGGGCCGATGGGCTGGCGCACGACAAGCCAGGCACGGCCCGGAGCCTTGCCTTCGGGCCGAGGCCTGCGGGCACCGTCGCCGGCGCGCGCCGTCCAGTCCTGTTTTTCCGCGTTGCTCTGTTTTGCCATCATTCGTCGATCCTCCATCAAGAAGAAACGGGCCGTCTTTTGAGTTAGGGACGTCGTATTGAAATGCCGCCGAAATGGTCCGGGGTCACTCCGGAGGGTTCTGTCGCAAAGCTTCTTGGCCCTCGCGATTTCCCTGTCGGTCGCCTATATATTTTTCCTTCCAGAAGCTGCGCAGGTGAGGGCAAGATGATCGATTTCAAGGGTGTGCACTATCCGAAGTCGGTGATCCTGTATGCGGTTTTCTTCTACCTCCGCTACGCAGTCTCCTATCGCGACCTGGAAGAGATCATGGCCGAACGCGGGGTGAGGGTCGACCACGCAACGCTGAACCGCTGGGTCGTGAAATTCTCTCCGCTGATTGCCGCCCGGGCACAAGCCAGGAAGCGGCCGACGGCCACTTCCTGGCGGGCGGACGAGACCTACATCAAGGTGAAGGGCAAATGGACCTATCTCTACCGGGCGGTGGATCGTGACGGCCAAACCCTTGATTTCACGCTGTCCAAGCGTCGGGACCTGGCCGCAGCCCGGCGCTTCTTCAGGCAGGCAATTGCCGCTCATGGCGTGCCCGACCGGGTCGTGATCGACAAGAGCGGCGCCAACCTCGCCGGCTTGCTGGCGCTGAACGTCATCCTGAAATTCACCGGTAACGGGCACGACATCAAGGTGCGGCAGATCAAATACCTGAACAACATCCTTGAGCAGGACCACCGCTTCATCAAGCGGATCACCACCCCGATGATGGGCTTCAAAGCATTCCACTCAGCCGCCGCGACCATCGCTGGCATAGAGACCGCGCATATGATCCGAAAAGGCCAGATCCCAGCCAACGCCACTACGCCGTTTCAGACCTTCGCGGATCTCGCGGCATAAGTCTGTCCAGTGGAACGCGGATTCCAGCCTACCGCGTCATTTGCGACAGAACCGATAATCGCGATGGCGCGCGGGCGCCGTTCTCTCACCCCTGTGGCGTGCGGCGCACGGGCGGCGCGCGCTGTCACGCCTGCGCCGCCCGTTCAGTTCAGGTTACCCCGAGTCTCGTCAGAGCCACTTCTTGGGCAGGACCATGTGGATGCCCTTCTCGCCGTCGACGACCTGCGTGACCTTGAGATCGGCAGCGAGGCTGAGCAGCATATATGCCTGATTGCGCGTGAGATGCGTGCGGCCGGTCACCAGTTGGATCATGTCGCGCACCGCCTTGCGCATCGCCTCGTCGAGATCCTCGTCGAAGCCCATCGAGATCAGCTCGTCGGCGGTTTCGGCGAAGGGGGTCTCGATCTTGAGGTCCTTGCGCACGGTCAGGCGGAAACGTCCCTCGAGCGCCGTCTCGACGGCGGCGATGCAGACCTCGCCATCCCCTTGGCGACCATGGCCATCGCCGGCGGAGAACAGCGCGCCCGCGTTGAACACCGGCAGATAGAGCGTCGCGCCCGCGCGCAGATCCTTGTTGTCCATATTGCCGCCGAAGGCGCGCGGCTCGGGCGAGCCAACCCGGCCCCAGACCGGCGGCGGCGCAACCCCCATGATGCCGAAGAACGGATCGAGCGGCAGCTCCATGCCCCAGGGCAGGGTGCAGGTGCCCGCCTCGGCATCGATCGCGATATGGATCGTCTCGTAATCGGTGAACTCGTCGGGCAGCGCGCCCAGAAGCGGCAGGATCCCGGTAAAGCCCCAGTCCTGAATCGGCTTCACGTCCAGAATGTCGATCTGCAGAACATCGCCCGGCTCGGCGCCGCGCACATAGACCGGCCCGGTCATCATATGCGGCCCCGGCCCCTTGTCGCCGGCCTTGGCCTTGAGCGCGATCAGGTGATCCGCGCGCACGCCCTTGTTGCCGGGCGGCAGATCCGCCTCGACGCAGGCCGGCATGCAGGTCAGCACGACCTCGTCGCCCGAGTCGATTTCCAGCACCGGCGGCGTGGCCGCGTCGAAATAGCCCCAGAAGATATTTTCGGGCTCAGCCGCCAGCTTGTGAGTCTTTCCGCTCATGTCTCTCTCCGTTCGAGTGGTGTTTCGTCAGACGGTCAGGAACCGCCCGATCCTTTCGGCGTCCATGTCGGCGCCCCGGCCCTGTTCGGCGATCTCGCCGCGGTCGATCACGACGTAGCTGTCCGCCAGCGAGGCGGCGAAATCGTAATATTGCTCGACCAGCAGGATCGTCATCCGCCCCTTGAGGCTGCGGATCACGTCCTCGATCGCCTGCACGATCGAGGGCTGGATCCCCTCGGTCGGTTCGTCGAGCACCAGAAGTCGCGGGCGCATCGCCAGGGCGCGGCCGATCGCCAGCTGCTGCTGTTGCCCGCCCGAGAGATCGCCACCGCGCCGGTTCCACATCTCGCCCAGAACCGGAAACAGCGCCGTCACCTCGTCGCGCGTGGCCCTGCGGTCGGCGACCTGATGCGCGGTCATCACGATCTCGATGTTCTGCCCGACCGTCAGATCGGAAAAGATCTCGCGCCCCTGCGGAACATAGCCGATGCCCAGCCGCGAGCGCTGATAGGGCGGCGCATGGGTGATGTCCTGCCCGTCGAAACGGATGTCGCCCCCGGTGGGCGGCATCAGCCCCACGATGGTCTGCAGCAATGTCGACTTGCCGGCGCCGTTCCGGCCCAGAAGCGTGCAGCAGGTGCCCTCCTCGATGCCGAATCCGATGCCATCGAGCACTTCGGCCGAGCCATAGGCCTGCGAAAGATTGTCCACCGACAAAAGCATGGTCATCGCCCCAGATAGACTTCGCGCACACGCGCGTCGCGCCGGGCGTCCGCCATGCGCCCTGCAAAGATCGGCTCGCCCCCGTGCAGCACCGTGACCCGGTCTGCCACCGTCTCGACGAAATCCATGTCGTGCTCGATCACCAGGATCGCGCGCTCGGGCGCGCGCAGCTGGCCGATCAGCTCGGCGGTGCGCTCGGTCTCGATCCGGTTCATCCCGGCGACCGGCTCGTCGAGCATCAAGAGTTTCGGGCGCTGCATCAGCAGCATCCCGATCTCGAGCCATTGCTTCTGCCCATGGGCCAGCGTGCCCGCGGGGCGGTCCGCAAGATCGGCAAGCCCGATCTCTTCGAGCACCTCGTCGCAGCGCTCGCCCCGCCGGGCATCGCCCCAGTGGCGCAATTCGGCCAGAAGCGACCCCGCGTGCAGCCGCAGCGCAAGGCCAAGGTTCTCGCGCACCGAAAGCGCCTGGAAAACGCTCGGCTTCTGGAACTTGCGACCAACCCCGGCCAGGGCGCGTTCGGGCTCATCGAGCGCAAGCAGGTCGATCCTCCGGTCAAGCACGATCTTGCCCTCGGCCGGGCGCGTCTTGCCGGTGATCGCGTCGAGCAGCGTCGTCTTGCCCGCGCCATTGGGGCCGATGATCCCGTGCACCTCGCCGTAGTTCACCAGAAAGCTCAGCCCCGGGATCGCCACGAAATCGCCGAACACCACACGCAGCCCGTCGATCTGCAGAGCCTGATCACCGGGGACCGTCATTGCCTCAGCCATGTCGCTTCTCCGCCATGCGTTTTGCCGAAAGCCGCCCAAGCATCCGCTCGCGCAGGACCTGCGGCAGGTCGAGCAGCCCGTTGGGCAGCGCCACCACGACGACGAGCACCACCGCCGCAAGGATGAACGGCCACAGATCGGGGGCAAAGCCCGAAAGCCAGAACTTGAGCCCGCTGATGATGACGGCGCCGATCACCGCCCCCGAAAGCGTGCCGCGCCCGCCCAGCGCCACCCAGACCGCGATCTCGATCGAGACATCGGGCGAGAGCAGGCGCGGGTTGATGATGCCGACCTGTGGCACGTAAAGCGCGCCGGCCAGCGCCGCGATCACCGCCGAGAGCGTCCAGATCGCAAGCTTCGGCCAGAGCGTCTCGTAGCCCAGAAAGCGCAGCCGCGCCTCGTCGTCGCGCAGCGCAACGAGCACGCGCCCGAAAGCCGTGCGCATCAGCCAGCCCGAGGCAAGGAACGTCGCGAGCAGCAACAGCACCGAAGCCGAGGCCATGCCCACGATCGCCGCATCCGATCCGATCGGCACGCCCAGAACCTGGGAAAAGCCGGTCATCCCGTTGTTGCCGCCAAAGCCGGTGTCGTTGCGGAACATCAGCAGCATCGCGATATAGGTCAGCGCCTGCGAGATGATCGCGAAATAGACCCCGCTGACGCGGCTGCGGAACGACACGAAGCCATAGATCAGCGCCAGCAGCCCCGGCAGCGCCACGATCAGGCCGAGCGCATAGGGGAAATACTCGAACCCCGCCCAATAGGCCGGAAACTCGGACCAGCCCATGAACACCATGAAGTCCGGCGTGATGCCGCCAAAGGTGAAGCCGGCCTTGAGCAGATGCATCGCGACGAGATAGCCCCCCATCGCGAAGAAGAGCCCATGCCCGAGGCTGAGGATGCCCGCATAGCCCCAGATCAGATCGAGCGCGATCGCGAGCATCGAGAAGGTGGCGATCTGGCCAATGATGTTGGCAAGATAGGGGCTCAGGCCGACCGGCGTGCCGGACAGCACGCCGCCCAGCACCGGCAGCACCACCGCGACAGCGGCGATCACCCAGGCCGTCTTGCGGAAAAGCCCGTTCTCGGAGGTGATAGTCTCGGCCATTACCGGCGCCCTTTCGGTGCAAACAGCCCCTCGGGCCGCCACTGGATGAATGCGATGATCAGCAGAAGCACGAGCACCTTGGCCGCCACCGCGCCGTAAAGCGGCTCGATCACCACGTTGATCTGGCCGATCCCGAGCGCCGCGAGCACCGCGCCAAGCAGGCTGCCGACGCCGCCCAGAACGACGACCATGAAACTGTCGACGACGAAGTTCGCGCCCATGTTCGGGTTGACGTTGTAAAGCGGCGAGAGCGCAAGCCCGGCAAGCCCGGCAAGCCCCGACCCGAGCCCGAAGGCCAGTTGGTCGATGCGGCGCGTGTTGATGCCAAGCGCGCCCGCGATCGCCCGGTTTTGCGTGACCGCCCGCAGATAGAGCCCGAAGGTCGTGCGCCGCAGAAGCCACAGCACGACAAGACAGGCCCCGACCGAGATCAGGATCGCGAAGAGCCGGTTCATCGTCATGATGAAATCGCCGACGACCTGCACCCCGCCCGAGACATAGGCCGGCTGGTAGAACTCCATGTTCTGCGAGCCGAAGACCACGCGCACCGTATTGATCAGCAGCAGGCTGATCGCCCAGGTCGCGAGCAGCGTCATCAGCGGCCGGGTATAGAGGCGGCGGATGATCAGCACCTCCATCGCCAGACCGACGAGGGCGGAGGCGAGGAACGACACCGGAATCGCCACGATCAGATAGTAGTCGAGCAGCCCCGGCACGACGGCCCGCATCGCTTCCTGCACGAGCCAGCCGGCATAGGCGCCGATCATGATCAGCTCGCCCTGCGCGAGGTTGATCACCCCCATCAGGCCAAAGATCACCGCCAGCCCCAGCGCGGCCAGGAACAGCACGCTTGCATAGCTCATGCCGCTGTAGAGGGTCGAAAGGAGATGCCCGAAGGAGAGCACGCGCTCGATCCCCGCGATCTGCGTCTTGATCGCCCGCGCGACCTCGGGATCCTTCTCCTTGGCCAGCGCCTCGGTCAGCATCGACGCATTCGCCTTCGAGGCGGTCTTGCCGATCTCGTCGACGGCGGCAAGGCGCAGGGCGGGATCGGGATTGCCAAGCTGCATCGCAGCCTGCATCGCCAGAATTTCCGCCTGCAGCGCGGCATCCGTCTCGGCGGCCGCCAGGTCTTCCATCATCTGGGGGGTCAGCGCCTCGCCGCGCTTGGCCAGCACGCCGAACGCCGCCCTGCGCGCCGCAAGATCGGGCGCGCCGCGCAGCGTCAGCACAGCCGTTGCGCTTGCCGAAAAGGCGCGCAGCCGAAGGTTTACGGACGGCTCCGACAGGCTTGCAGGATCAAGGCCGGCGGCGGGTTCAAGCGTCGCCGCGCCGATCAGCCCGTCCGGCTCCTCGAGATAGGCAAGCGGGCCCGCGCAGCGCAGCTTTCGGCCGTCGAAGGCGGCCACGACCCGGAGCGCCCAGGCGGCCTCGGCATCGCTGCCCGCGACACCGGCGCGGGCGATCTCTTCGAGCGCCGCCTTCTGCGCGCCAAAGTCTCCGGCGCAAAGCGGCGCCAGCATATCCTCGCGCGGGGCCGCAGCGCCGGGCCCGGCCAGTGTCGCGGCGACCAGCACAAACGCCAGCAACCGCCCGATGCGATCAAGCAAGACCATTTCCAGTTCCGCAAATGGAAACGGAGCGCCAGCCCGGAGTGACAGGCCGGCGCCCCGAGACATCAGCCCTTCATGTAGGGGCTGAACGGCAGGGGCTCGGGCGTGTCGGGCGACTGCCAGAGCACGTCGAAGCCCTGCGCCTCGTTCACCGAGCCGATGAACACGCCGCGTTTGACGTAGTTGTTCTCGCTGCCCATCGTGATGTTGTAGCCCGACGGGCAGTCGAAGCTGAGCCCGCCAAAGGCCGAACGCACTTCCGGCACGTCGAACGAGCCGGCCTTCTCGGCGGCCATCGCCCACAGATGCACGCCGTCATAGGTCGAGACCATCGGATCGATCGCCACATCGGGCTTGAACGGCACCTTGTTGGTGGTGACATAGTTGGCCCAGTTCGCGAGGAACTCCTTGTTCTTCTCGCCCTTGGCGTTCTGCAGATAGGCCCAGCAGTTCAGGTGGCCGACGAGCGGCTTGGTGTCGAGCCCCTCGAGGTCAGCCTCGACCGCATCGAGTGCCAGAACCGGCACGTCGAAGGCGCTGATGCCCTGGTTGATGAACTCGCGGAAGAAGTCGGGGATCGAGTTGCCGACCACGGTAAGCACGACGATCGGCTGGCCGCCGGGCTGGTCGGCGAAATCGCGGATCTGGTTGACCAGCGTCTGGAAGTTCGAGAAGCCAAGCGGAACGTATTCCTCACGCCACGCGCTTTCCTCGATGCCCTTCGATTTCCAATAGCCCTTGAGCTGCTGGTTGATCGTGCGCGGCCAGACATAGTCGGAACCAAGCATGAAGAAGCGCTTCGCCGAACCGCCCTCCTCGCTCATCAGGTATTCGACGGCGGGCAGCACCGACGAGGACGGCGGCGAGTTCAGATAGACGACGTTCTTCGAGTTTTCCTCGCCCTCGAAATGCAGCGGGTAATACAGCAGCGCATCGTTCTGCTCGACCACCGGCAGCACCGATTTGCGGCTCACCGAGGTCCAGCACCCGAAGGTCACGGCGACCTTTTCCTGCTGGATCAGCTGTTTGCCGAGCTGGGCATAGAGCGGCCAGTCGGAGCCCGGATCGGTGATCACCGGCTCGATCATCTTGCCGAGAACGCCGCCCTTGGCGTTGATCTCGTCGGCCGCCATCTTGACGACGTAGTTCAGGCGCCCCTCGATATTCGCCATCGTGCCCGAGGACGAGAACAGGCAGCCGAGCTTCACGGTGTCGCCGCTCGCGGCATAGGCGCGGCGGATCAGCCCCGGCAGCGGAAACGAGCTCGCGGCGGCGGCAAGCGCGGTGCTGCCGGCGGCCGAGAGAAATTGACGTCTTTTCATTGGTTCATCCCTGTTGGACCGCAAGTGGTATTTTGCAGGGCGATCGTGCCGCGGCGCAGAATTTCGGTCTTTTGAATTGCCGCTGATTTTTTGAATCCGCGCCGCCTTTTGCGAAATCAGTCCTTGCCCCAGGCGGCGCGATAGCGTGCCGGCGACTGCCCGACGCGGCGCGCGAAGGCCGCGGTGAAATGCGCCTGATCGGCAAATCCCGTCATCGCCGCAATGTCCGTCAGCGGCAAGTCTCCGGTCTCGAGCCAGTTCTTTGCGCGCTCGATCCGCAATGCCATCAGGAACTGATAGGGTGTCTCGTCGACCGCCGCCTTGAAGGCGCGCGCAAAGTTTCGCTCCGACATTCCAACGATCTGCGCCAGGTCCTCCAGCGTCATCTTCTCGTGCAGATGCGCCTCGCAATAGTCCCGCAGTCGGGCCACCTGAATCGGGTTGAGACAGGCGCCCGACGCCCGCCCGCCGGGCTTTGAGACGGCGGCGCGCCCGAGCACGTCGCAGAATGTCGACAGGAGCGTTTCGGCATAGAGCCGGTCTTGCGCGAGCGTCCCCCTGCCCTCGCTCCACAATTCGTGCACCAGCTCCACCAGCAAGGGGTTCGAGAAAGCGTCCTCACTCAGGCGGCGCAGATCATCGACACCACCGCGCCGCATCATGCCCTGCGCCGGGATCGACAGGACCAGATGCCGCATCGGCGCCTCGGACCAGTACTCGCCCACGACACCCGGCGACAGGATCGGCACGAAGGTACCGGGACGCGCGATCACCCGGTGCGCCCGTCCACCATCAAGCCGCACGCGCATCTCGCCAACCCCGCGGGTGACCAGGCAGACCATGTAGCTATCGCTCGGCGGGTCGGTGCTCTCGCCTGCCGCGTAATCGACCATCTCCATTCCGAACCCGTGAAAAGGCCCGCGCGGATCCTCTTGAGCAAGTCTGGCCATCGCCGCCTCCATGGATGAGCACCTCACCCATTGAATACAAAGCGACAGGGACCATCCATTTTTCGTATACAAAAGTCAGAGCGATTGTCGGAAACGACATTATTCAAACAGGAATTGTCCGGCCCTGCCCACTTTGTGCTCAGCGTTGAATCGCGCAGCCGCGCAACGGGAATATCCGCTGGCTCAGACCGCCCCGAAGAGTCGGCGCGGGAGCATGCACCCGACGACCCAGTTCGGCTGATCGACGACCTCATGTATACGGAGTTCGGCAACCATGCCAAAGACCGCATAGGCGACATGAGGGTCGATGTTGTGCACCGCCGCCAGCGCGTCGATCGCGTAGCGCGTGGCATCTCGGGCAGCCGCCATCAGATCGGGACCGATCCCGAGGAAATTCCGATACTCCGTCTCGGGGTAGTTCCGGGTCGACATGTCGAGAACGGGTGCCGCCAGCGCCGTGCCGCGCAGGATCTCGACGCGCAGGGTCGAGGTCATCGGGGCCTCGATCGCGGCCCCCGACACCTCGCCCTCCCCTTGCAGCCCATGCCCGTCCCCCCCCGAAAGCAGCGCGCCCTCGTTGAAGACCGGCAGGTAGAGCGTCGCCCCGGCCTGCAGATACCGCACGTCGATGTTGCCGCCCGCAACGGTTGGCGCGATCGAGGGAAACTCCCCCCTCATCCGCGGCGCTGTGCCCAGCACCCCCATCATCGGATTGAGCGCGAAACGTTCGCCCAGGATCTCGACACTGTCGCCGGTCAGATCGAAGGTCTGCAGATAGGCCTGCGGGAATTCGTCGTGCAACAGGCCGAAACCGGGGATCAGCCCGGTCCAGCCCCAGGCGCCCAGCTCAAGATCGAGCACCTCGACCTTGAGCACATCGCCCACCTGTGCCCCCTCGACGAACACCGGGCCGCAGAGCGGGTCGAGCTTGTTGTAATCGATCCGGGCCATGTCCGTCGAGGTCGACTGGCGTGTCAGCAGCCCGTTCGATGCGTCGGGGCTGGTCAGGCTGAAGATCTCCCCCGGCTTGACCACCAGCGCCGGCGCGAGGCTGCAATCCCAATGCGGGTGCAACTGCTTGCAGTTGGGGCAATTGTGGATGGTCTTGTAAGGCTTTGCCACGGACATAAGCGCACTCTTTTCAATTCG
>NZ_DFRG01000217.1:0-12416 GCF_002378135.1 Thioclava sp. UBA3469 | reverse complement strand
GCCCCAAGGGCAGCAAACCAAACCAACCGAGTCACCAGCGAAACGTACGGAATCGAACAGCCATCAAAGCGATGAAGACGCCGAGCCAGAGCCAACCCTCGCTGGAAATCACCTTCATCTGCCAGAGGTAGTGAATCACGCCGAGCGCCACCGCCGGGTAAACCAGCATGTGAACCCGCCGCCAGTTTTTCCCCAACTTGCGGATCGAGGCGTTGTTCGACGTCACCGCCAAGGGGATCAGCAGCACAAAAGCCGTGATGCCGAAGAAGAGGTAGGGGCGCTTGATGAGATCCACCGCGGCCTGTGCCCAGAGCATCCCCATATCCAGCACCACCCAGGCGATCAGGTGCAGCGCCACATAGAAGAAGGCCAGCAAGCCAATCGCGCGGCGATACTTGATCAGGTTAATGCCGAGGAAACGGCGGGCGGGCGTGATGGCCAACCCGCCGATCAGGAACCACAGGGCGATCTTGCCGAGGCGATGCTCGATCGCTTTCACGGGATCGACGCCGATGCCGCCGGTCAGTGTCAGCCAGACCACCCATGCCAGCGGGATCAGCCCCGCCAGATAGACGGCCCAGCTGGGCACGCGCCGCAGTGCGGTGTTGATCGGGGCGGAGAGGGTTGCGCTGATCATCAGTAATACTTCGCGAGGTCCATGCCCTTATAGAGCTGCGCGACCTCGTCACCGTAGCCGTTGAACATCAACGTCTCCTGACGGCCGGCAAAGAGGCCCGCACCCACGCGGCGTTCGGTGGCCTGCGACCAGCGCGGGTGATCCACTTTCGGGTTCACATTGGCATAGAAGCCGTATTCACGCGGCTGCAGCTGGTTCCACGTCGTCGGCGGCTGCTTATCGGTCAGCGAGATCTTCACGATGCTCTTGATCGATTTGAAGCCGTATTTCCACGGCACGATCAGACGGACCGGCGCGCCGTTCTGGTTCGGCATCTCTTCGTCATAGAGACCGGTCGCCAGAATGGTCAATGGGTTCATCGCCTCGTCGATGCGCAGCCCCTCGACATAGGGCCAGTCGATACCGCCCTGTTTCTGCCCCGGCATCTGCTCGGGACGGTAGAGCGTCTGGAAGGCCACGTATTTCGCGGACGGCTGCACGCCCACGCGGTTCAGAAGGCTGGACAGCTCGAAGCCGATCCACGGCACGACCATCGACCACGCCTCCACGCAGCGGAAGCGGTAGATACGCTGCTCGAGCGTTACAGGCTTGAGAATATCGTCGAGTGGATAGGAGCCGGGCTTGTCGACCATCCCGTCGATCTCGATCGACCACGGGTCGGTGACCAGTTGGCCCGCATATTGCGCGGGGTCCGACTTGTCCCAGCCGAATTCGTAGAAGTTGTTGTAGGAGGTGATCTCCTTGAGGGTGTTCGGCTTGGCATCGGTCGAGAATTTCGAGGGCTTGGCGTCGATGCTGGCAAAGCTGGGTCCGGCAATCGAGCCAAGCGCCATGGCCCCCGCGCCGGCCATGATTTGGCGGCGGTTCAGGAAGTCGGCCTTCGGCGTCACATCGGCCCAGCTCGGATCGTTCGGTGTTATCTTGCGCATGGAAGTCTCCTCTCTGCCCCTACATATGGGGCGGTGCCCGTCGCTTACACTTCGAAGCTTACAGCGACATTGTTACCTCTAGGCACGTATAAAAATACGCGCCACTATCGAGACTGGATCAACGGACGGCGCAAAGTCCTCCGTTTGGGAGACAAGGGAGAGAGAGATGAAACGCTTCATCGGCGCCGCACTTGCGGCGGTCATCACTGTGGGAGCGAGCGCAGCAACGGCTGAGGACGCCCATACCTGGACCACCGAAGACACCTTCGACAACGTCACCTTCGCAGTGCAAAACGCAATCATCGGCGCGGGGCTCGTGGTCGATCACGTCAGCCATACCGGTGACATGCTGGAGCGCACGAAAGACGCCGTGGGCAGCACCAAGACGCTTTTCACCGGCGCGGACGTGTTCTCCTTCTGCTCGGCGCAGACATCGCGCGAGGTGATGGAGGCCGACATCACCAACTTCCAGTACTGCCCCTACACGATCTTCGTCTACCAGACACCCGAGGACACGGATCACGTGACGGTGGGTTTCCGCTCCTATGACGAAGAGTCGATGCAGCCGGTGACCAATATGCTGACCGGGATCGTCAAAGACGCGCTGATGCTCGACTGACGGGTATCTCGACTGACGGATATATAGCTCGCGTGCGCACCCGCGCGCGCGAGTTTTGCGGCTCAGCTCGCGCCGCGCTCGGCCCGGGCCTCCAGCTGGCTCTTGCGCACATGCCGGATCACCTCGACCAGCAGCGCGGTCAGAAGTCCCACATTCAGCAGCCCGTTCGCCGCCGCCATCCCGCCAAGGATGCGCCATTGATGCGAAAGCAGGATGTCGCCGTATCCCAGCGTGGTGAAGCTCACGAGCGAGAAGTAGACTGACTGCTCCATCGTGTTGAACACGCCCAGAATGCGGAAGCAGAAGGCCCAGAGCCAGACGCCCGCCGTGACCATCGCCAGCGCCCAGAGCGCGGCGACGACAACCATCAGCATCAGTTTCGGACGGTGCGGCTCACGCAGCATCCACCAATGCAGCCGCGAGAACGTCGCCTCGATCGCCCAGGCGCTGAGCGCGGCGATGCACACAGTCAAAAGCATCATCACCGAACCGATGGCGATCTGAATGATCATGGGCGTTCCTCCTGCCCTAGCTATTTCGCGCCACCGCACGGGCGTCAAGCGTAGCGGTGCCGCACTGGACAGAGCCGCTTGCCTGCCCTATCTCGATGCGACTATGGCAAAGCATTCAGACCCCAATTCCAAGCTGATCGCCGAGAACCGGCAGGCACGTTATCACTACGCCGTCGAGGACACACTCGAGGCGGGCATCGTGCTGCAAGGCTCCGAGGTGAAATCGATGCGCGTCGGTCAGACGAACATCGCCGAGAGCTACGCCTCGGTCGAGGATGCCGAATTGTGGCTGATCAACTCCTATATCGCGAGCCTGAACCAAGCCACGCATTTCGGCCACGAGGAGAGGCGCAAGCGCAAGCTGCTCGTCTCCAAGCGCGAATTGGCGCGTCTGTGGAACGCGACCCAGCGCGAGGGCATGACCATCGTGCCGCTGAAGATGTACTTCAACGAGAAGGGCATCGCGAAGGTCCTGATCGGGATCGCGAAGGGCAAGAAGCAGGCCGATAAGCGCGAAACCGAGGCGAAACGCGACTGGAACCGCCAGAAACAGCGCCTTCTGAAGCAGAATTACTAGGGGCACGGGGCGGATTTACCCGCCCTGCCCTTGCGTCTTGCGCGCCGCTGAGTCTAAGCAATCCCGACCGGCAAAAGAGGCGCATGACGATGGATGACCCGAAAACGCTCGTATCGACGGATTGGCTTGCTGCCCATCTGAAGGACCCCGACCTGCGCATTCTGGACGCTTCGTGGTTCCTGCCGCAGATGGAGCGGGATGCGAGGGCGACCTATGACGCCAAGCACATCCCCGGTGCGCGCTTCTTCGATATCGACGATATCGCCGATAACCGCTCGGACCTGCCGCATATGGCGCCGCCGCCCGAGAAGTTCATCAGCCGCATGCGCGCGATGGGCGTCGGCGACGGCCATCAGGTCGTGATCTACGATCAGCACTCGATCTTCTCCGCGCCGCGCGTGTGGTGGACCTTCCGCCTGATGGGCAAGACGGATGTGGCGGTGCTCGATGGCGGTTTGCCGAAATGGGAGGCCGAGGGCCGCCCGCTCGAAGACATGCCGCCGATGGTGCGCGACCGTCACATGACGGTGCAACGCCACCCCGGTCTGGTGAAAGACGTCACGCAGGTCGCCCATGCCAGCAAGCTCGGCGATCACGAAATCATCGACGCGCGCCCGAACGAGCGCTTCCTCGGCAACGGCACGGAGCCGCGCCCGGGGCTGCGTTCGGGTCATATCCCCGGCTCGCGCAACCTGCCCTTCGGCGAACTGCTGACCCCCGAGGGCACCTTCAAATCCCCAGAAGAGATCAAGGCCCGGTTCGAGGCCGCCGGCGTCGACCTGTCGAAGCCCGCGATCACGACCTGCGGCTCCGGTGTCAGCGCCGCGATCCTGTCGCTCGCGCTCGAACTGATCGGCAAGTCCGACTGGTCGCTCTATGACGGGTCCTGGTCGGAATGGGGCATGTATAACGACCTCAAGGTCGCAACGGGAGAAGCATGATGCTGAACAATCTCAAGCCGCAGGCGCCGGACAAAATCCTTGCGCTGATGGAAGAATACCGTGCCGATGAGCGCGACCAGAAGGTCGATCTCGGCGTTGGCGTCTACAAGAACGCCGAAGGCGAAACCCCGATCATGCGCGCCATTCACAAGGCGGAAAAGCAGGTATGGGACAACGAGACCACCAAGAAATACGCTGGCCTCGCCGGCCAGCCGGAATTTCACGCCGCAATGGCCGAGATGGTTCTGGGCAAGGGCTACCCGGCCGATCGTCTGGCGTGCCTGTCGACCGTGGGCGGCACCGGCGCCTGCCGCATGGGCTTCGAGCTTGCCCGCATCGCGAACCCCGGCACCAAGATCTGGGTCTCCGACCCGACCTGGCCGAACCACCTCTCGATCCTGAAGTTCATGGATCAGGACTTCACCACCTATCGCTATTTCGATGCCGAGACCCGCTCGGTCGATTTCGACGCGATGATGGAAGACCTGAAGGGCGCCAAGGAAGGCGACATCGTGCTGCTGCACGGCTGCTGCCACAATCCGACCGGCGCGAACCTGACGCTCGAGCAATGGGGCAAGGTCGCCGATCTGCTGGCTGAGACCGGCGCCGTGCCGATGATCGACCTCGCCTATCAGGGCTTCGGGGACGGTCTTGAAGCCGATGCGGCAGGCACCCGCCTGATCGCCGAGCGTCTGCCGGAAGTGCTGATCGCGGCGTCCTGCTCGAAGAACTTCGGTATCTATCGCGAGCGCACCGGCTGCCTGATGGTTCTGGGCTCGGAAGAGACCAAGAAAACCGTTCAGGGCAACCTCGCCTATCTCAACCGTCAGACCTACTCTTTCCCGCCCTATCACGGGCAGGCGCTGGTCACCCGCGTGCTCACCGATCCCGAGCTGCGCGCCGATTGGGAAGCCGAGCTGGAAGAGGTTCGCACCGGCATGCTGGAGCTGCGCCAGCAACTCGCCGACGAACTGCGCAAGCTGTCCAATTCCGACCGCTTCGACTTCGTGGCAGAGCACCGCGGCATGTTCTCGCGTCTTGGTGCGACGCCCGAGCAGGTCGCTGCGATGAAGGAAGGCAACGCGATCTACATGGTCGGCGACTCGCGTATCAACATCGCGGGCCTTAACAAAAACAGCGTGCCGCTTCTGGCCCGCGCGCTGATCGACGCTGGCGTCTAAACGCTTCCGACAACAAGTAAATTCAGAACGGCGGTCCATTCGGGCCGCCGTTTTTCGTCGCGGATTTTTCCGCATTGCGCCCTTGAAATAATAAGCAGGCTCATAATATAGAGGCTTACTTTAATTTCAACGGAGCCCCGGATGCCCGATCAGAGCCTAGGTTTTCTCCTGCATGACGCGACGCGGTTGATCCGCCGTCGCTTCGAGGCACGCGCCAACGAGTTCGGCCTGACGACCGCGCAATGGCGGCTGCTCGTCTACCTCAAGAAGGAGGGCGCGCTGGCGCAGGCCCGGCTGGCCGAGCTGCTCGAAATCGAACCGATTTCGGTTTCGCGCCTCGTCGACCGCATGGAAGAAGCCGACTGGGTCTGCCGCAAAGCTGATCCGAACGATCGACGCGTCAAGCTCGTGCATCCCTCGGCCAAGGCGCGCAACGCGTTCGAGAATGCTCGCTCCATCGCGGATGACATCTACGAGCAGGCACTGGCCGGGCTGAGCGATGACGAAGTCGCGACCGCACTGAACACCCTGCGGGCGATCATCCGTAACCTCTCCGAAGACACCTCCTCCACGTCAGAGACAAATCATGAGTGACCAGAACCCGACCGCGGACAGCGCGGCAAACCAACCGAAACAGAAACAGAAGAAGGGGCCGAAATTCTGGCTCCTTATTCTCGTGCCCGCCCTCATCGTACTGGGCGGCGCGTGGTACTGGCTGAGCGCCGGTGGCTCGCAAAGCACCGAGAACGCCAATTTCCAGATGGCGAGAATCCCCGTCGCCTCGCAAATCTCGGGCCGTGTGACCGAGGTGTTCGTGCATGACAACGAGCATGTGAAAAAAGGCGCGCCGCTGTTCGAGCTCGACAAGAAACCCTACGAGCTGGCGCTGGCAAAGGCCGAGGCTGCGCTGTCGCAGGCCCGCCTTCAGGTCGAACAGCTTCGCGCCTCCTACAAGGCTGCGCTCGCCGATGAGAAACAGGCAGCGGATAATGCGGCTTATCAGGAGAAACAGCTGAACCGTCAGGAAAAGCTGATCAAATCCGGCACCACGACGCAGCAGGCGCTCGACCAGCAGCGCACGGCGACGCAAGCCGCGCAGAACACGCTGGCCGCGGCCAAGCAGAAAGTGGCGTCGGCCAAGGTTGCGCTCAACGGCAATCCCGAGATTCAGGTGGACGAGCACCCTTCGGTGAAATCGGCGATCGCGGCGGTCAATGACGCCAAGTACAACCTCTCGCAGACCGAGGTCGATGCGCCCACTGACGGCATCATCTACCAAGCCTCCTCGTTCAAACCGGGCGAGATGGTCGGCGCAGGCGCCAGCCTCTTCACGCTGGTCGACACCAGCGACGTCTGGGTGATCGCGAACTTCAAGGAAACTTCGCTGACCCATATGCAAGCGGGCCAGTCGGCGACGGTCGAATTCGACGCCTTCCCGGATCGCGAATATCACGCGACGGTCGACGCGGTCGGCGCGGGCACGGGGGCCGAGTTCTCGATCCTTCCGGCACAGAACGCGACCGGCAACTGGGTGAAAGTGACCCAGCGCGTGCCTGTGCGCCTGCGTCTCGACGAGGGCGCGAATCTCGACGGCCTGCGCGCGGGTCTGTCGGCCAGCGTCACCGTCGATACCGCCTCGCAGCCGCGTTACAAGCGCATCCTCGACAAGGCGAACAGCTCGGCCGCGGTGGCGGGCACGACCCAACAGGGGCAGTAAGTCATGGCCGAGGCCGCAGAGAAACAACCCAAGGGGATCGACCCGCATAACGTGCCGCATCGCGCGCTGATCATGGCGTCGCTGATGCTGGCCGTGATCATGCAGGTGCTCGATACTACCATCGCGAACGTGGCCCTGCCCGACATGCGCGCCGACCTCGGCGCGTCGCGCGATACGATCAACTGGGTGCTGACTTCCTATATTGTGGCCGCGGCCATCGTGACCCCGCTGTCGGGGTGGCTCGCCAACCGCTTCGGGCGGCGCGAGATCTTCATGGTCGCGGTGATCGGCTTCGTCGTCTTTTCGATGCTTTGCGGGATCGCGTGGTCGCTCGACGTGATGGTGATCTTCCGCCTCATGCAGGGCGTGTTCGGCGCGGCCATCGTGCCGCTCGCGCAGAACTTCATGCTCGACATCAACCCGCGCGAGAAGCACGGGCAGGCGATGGCGATGTTCGGTGCGGGCATCATGCTCGGCCCGATCATCGGCCCGACGCTGGGCGGCTATCTGACCGAGGTGATCAACTGGCGCTGGGTGTTCTACATCAATGTGCCGCTCGGGATGATCGCCATCGCGGGCTCTGCTTTCTTCCTGCCCGAAACGCCCAAGAAGAAGATCGGTTTCGACTTCTTCGGCTTCGCGGCGCTGGCGGTGGCGATCGGGTCGTTGCAGATGATGCTCGACCGTGGGTCCGATCTCGACTGGTTCGCCTCGCGCGAAATCTGGATCGAGGCCGCGCTCGCGATCAGCGGGTTCTGGGTGTTCCTCGTGTGGATCCTCAGCGCGAAGAAGCCCTTCCTCGAACCGAAGATGTTCCTCGACCGCAACCTCTCGATGGGGCTGCTGTTCATCTTCGTGATCGGGATCATCCTGCTCGCCTCGCTGGCGCTGCTGCCGCCGATGCTGTCGAACATCTTCAGTTATCCGACGCTGACGACGGGCCTCGTGATGTCGCCACGCGGCGTGGGGGCGATGATCATGATGCTGCTGATCGGGCGGTTGGTGAAGGTCATCGACCTGCGCATCCTCGTGGTGGTCGGGCTGTCCTTAACCGCCTATTCGCTGCACATCATGTCGACCTTCTCGCCGCAGATGGGGCCAAAATGGATCATCATCTCGGGCGTGATTCAGGGCTTCGGACTGGGTTCGGTCTTCGTGCCGATCTCGACGCTGGCCTTCGCCACGCTCGCCCCGGAATATCGCGGCGACGGCACGGCGCTGTTCTCGCTTCTGCGCAATATCGGCTCGTCCATCGGGATCTCGATCGTGACCGCGCTGCTCACCCACAATATCGCGGTGAACCATTCCGAGATCGTCTCGGCGATCAATCCGCAGAACCTCTCGAGCGTGATGAACGGCGCGAGCGGCATGTCGCGAGAGGCGGCGCTCACGGTCCTCAACAACCTCGCGACGCAGCAGGCGGCGATGATCTCATACGTGGACGATTTCAAGTTCATGATGTGGGTCACGCTGGCGGCGATCCCGCTCGTCTTCTTCCTGCGCAAGCCGGATTACCAGAACAGCGGCGGAGGCCAGAAGCCGCAAGGCGCTCCGGTCACCGAGTAAGCCGAAACCAGACGCAATGAAAAGGCCCGGGATCGCTCCCGGGCCTTTCGCTTTGTCTTGGATGAGACGTCTTAGTTGACGAACTCCGGATAGGCTTCCATGCCGAGTTCCGCCTTGTCGAGACCCATCATCTCGTCCTCCGCCGGGGCGCGGATGCCCATGACGGCTTTGAGGATGAACCAGATGATTGCCGAGACCACGAAGACGAAGATGCCGACGATGATGATCGAGACGATCTGGCCGTAGAAGGTGCCGTCCGGGTTGGTGATCGGAACAGCCAGCGTGCCCCAGATACCAGCGCCGAGGTGGACCGGGATAGCGCCCACGACGTCGTCGATCTTCAGCTTGTCGAGCATCGGAACCAGCAGGACCACGATGATACCGCCGATCGCGCCGATGATGGTCGCTGCACCGAGGCTCGGGGTCAGCGGCTCAGCCGTGATCGACACGAGGCCAGCCAGAGCGCCGTTGAGAACCATGGTCAGATCCGGCTTCTTGTAGAGGATCTGGGTCAGGATCAGCGCTGCGATCGCGCCACCGGCGGCTGCCGTGTTGGTGTTGGCGAAGATGCGCGAGATGTCGGCGACGTTGCCCACGGTGTTCATGTAGAGCTGCGAACCGCCGTTGAAGCCGAACCAGCCGAGCCACAGGATGAAGGTACCGAGCGTGGCGAGCGTCAGGTTCGAACCGGGCATAGCCTGGACCTTGCCGTCCTTATACTTGCCGATACGCGGGCCGAGGATCAGAGCGCCTGCGAGAGCTGCCCAGCCACCGACCGAGTGCACGACGGTCGAACCAGCGAAGTCGAGGAAGCCGAAATCTGCGTCCAGGAAGCCACCGCCCCATTTCCACGAAGCCTGGATCGGGTAGATGAAGCCCGTCAGGATCACGGTGAAGATCAGGAACGGCCACAGCTTGATGCGCTCGGCCAGGGTGCCCGAAACGATCGACGCGGTGGTGGCGCAGAACATCAGCTGGAAGAAGAAGTCCGAACCGACCGAAGCGTAGGTCAGGTCGACCGAATCCGCGCCGACGCCAACGGGCTCGAGCGAGGTGGTCGAGAAGGCACCGAGCACGCCGTTGATCGACCAGCCGTCGCCCGGGTACATCAGGTTGTAGCCGATCAGGTAGTACATGATCGCCGCGATCGCGAAGAGCGCGATGTTCTTCAGCGACTGCATGGTCACGTTCTTCGAGCGCACGAGGCCAGCCTCGAGCATCGAGAAGCCCGCGCCCATCCACATCACCAGGAAGCCGGTGACGAGGAACATGAAGGTGTTCAGGATGAAGCCGATCTCATTGGCCGGCGGATCGACCGGGGCGGCGTCTTGCGCCAGCGCCGGCAGGGCCACCGCGGTCATCGCAACCGCAAGGCCAGTGATTTTCGAAAGCTTGTTCATTTTCCTACTTTCCCCCTGTCGCGCCTTAAAGCGCGTCGTCATTGGATTCGCCGGTGCGCACGCGAACCGCCTGCCCGACATCGAGAACGAAGATTTTGCCGTCGCCGATCTTGTCGGTTTTCGCGGCTTTCATGATCGTGTCGACAACCTCGTCGGCGAGGCCGTCAGCGACGACGATCTCCAGCTTGACCTTCGGCACGAAGTTCACGGCGTATTCGGCACCACGATAGATTTCCGTGTGACCCGACTGGGCACCGAAGCCTTTGATCTCGGTCACCATCATTCCGCGCACGCCGATGGTGGTGAGCGCCTCGCGCACCTCCTCCAGCTTGAACGGCTTGATTGCTGCAATGATGAGTTTCACCTGACATCCCTTCCTTGTTCAGCCCTTTCGATGCCCGCTTGGTGACATCGCACGGTGTTAAAAGGCCCGCTGTCCCCCTTTCACACAAGGAAACGAGGTTCCGTCCGAGTAGCAGCCTCAGCGGATTCCGGCTCAAATTTGCACAATTTGTGCGCTTTGCCGCTTTTTTAATCACATTGCAAATCTGAAACGTGATTTTTCGCGGGTGCACATCTCGGGTCGGCCCGTGTAGATTGCGCGCAATTAAAACGCAGGCAGCGGAACAGGCAGATGACTCAGAAAGGCGGAGGGCGCGGGCGCCTCGTGGCCGACAAGCGCTATTCCTCGTCGAAGCAGCCTCCCAAGGCATCGAAACCCACCAAGCCGCGCAAGAATGCGCGCCGGGGTGGAGGTAACGGCGGAGGTGGCGGTGGCGGCCGAGGCAAGCCGCCGCGGCGCAACGGGCCGGTCACCGGCCTGATCATCGGCCTCGCTCGGTTGATCTGGCGGGTCGTCTGGGGCGTCGGCTGGCGCCTCGCGATGATCGTCGCCCTCGTGGTGGGCGCAGCGACGCTGTATTTCTACTCGACCCTGCCTGACTACACGAAGCTGCTCGACGGCCGCACCCGCGGCTCGGTCACGATGCTCGACGATCAGGGCAAGGTCTTCGCCTGGCGCGGCGAGACCTTCGGCGGCCAGATCGACGCGAAAAACGTCTCGCCCTATCTGCGCGACGCCGTGGTCGCGACCGAGGACCGCCGCTTCTACCATCACTTCGGCATCTCGCCGCGCGGCATCGCCTCGGCAATGGCGATCAACATGCGCGAAGGGCGCGGGCCGTTCGACGGCAACGGCGGCTCGACCATCACGCAGCAGACCGCGAAGCTCTTGTGCCTCGGCGTGAAGTTCGACCCGAAGAAATGGAAGAACGAAGCCGCCTATGAGAATGACTGCCGTTCGGGCGGCCTGCGCCGCAAGATCAAGGAAGTGCCCTACGCCTTCGCGCTGGAACTGAAATACTCGAAAGATGAAATCCTTTCGATCTACCTCAACCGCGCCTATCTCGGTGCGGGTGCGCGCGGCTTCGAGGCCGCGTCGGAGCGCTATTTCGGCATCTCGGCGGCCAATGTCGATCCGCAGCAGGCCGCGATGCTGGCGGGCCTTCTGAAAGCCCCGAGCTACTACGCCCCGACCTCGAGCCTCAAACGCTCGCAGGAACGCGCCGAGACCGTTCTCAGCCTCATGCATGAGCAAAACTACCTGACGGACCGGCAATATCTCGACGCGAAGAACAACCCCGCCACCCTGAGCCAAGCGGCCCAGAAACGCGCGGGCGGCTATTTCGCGGATTGGGTGATGGACACGATCCCCGACTTCCTGTCACGCGACACGACCGAGGATGTGGTCATCAACACAACGCTCGATCAGCGCATCCAGTCGGCGGCCGAAGACGCGATGAAGTCGGTCTACGACAACAAGGTCTCCAAAGGCTCGAAGGCCGAATCCGCGATCGTCGTGATGAGCGCAGATGGCGCCGTGCGCGGCATGGTTGGCGGTCGGGCCACGAAGGTCTCGGGTGCGTTCAACCACGCGACCATGGCGCAGCGGCAGACCGGCTCGACCTTCAAGCCCTTCGTCTACGCGACCGCGCTCGATCTGGGCTACACCCCGGATTCGATGGTGGATGACGCGCCGGTCACGGTGAAGATGCCCGGCTCGCCCGATTGGAGCCCGCGCAACTACGAGCGCAGCTACATGGGGCCGATTACGCTGACCACGGCGCTCGAGCATTCGGTGAACGTCGCCACCGTGCGCGTCTCCGAAGCGGTGGGGCGCGAGAATGTCATCAAGGTCGCGGAAGGGTTCGGCTTCGCGCAGGACCTTCCGAACCTCCCCTCGGTGGCGCTTGGCGTGGGGGAATCGGACCTGCTCGACATGACGGGGGCCTATGCGGGTATCCTCAATGGCGGCTCTTCGGTGCAGCCCCATGGCCT
>NZ_DFRG01000229.1:8808-10065 GCF_002378135.1 Thioclava sp. UBA3469 | reverse complement strand
GTTCATCGCGGTCGATTTTCCCGACCCCGAGGGCCCCATGATCGCAAGGAATTCCCCCGGTTCGACGCTAAGATCGACGCCGTCGAGGGCGCGCACGAGGGTCTCCCCGTATCCATAGTGGCGCTCGATCCCGCGCAGCTCGAGAAGCGGCTCACTTTTCGCGATGCATCCCGCTGATCGGTGATGACCTGATCGCCGACGGCCAGATCGCCCGCGGTCACGATCGTGAACTTGCCGTTCGTCGCCCCCGGCGTGACCGCCACTTCGACGGGGGTGCCGTCGCGAAGAACCCAGACGGATTTGCCGCTCGCCGTGCCGCTCTCGGAATTCGGTCGGCTCGGTATCACGAGGCCGATGAGCCCGCTCGCGCCATTGCCCGCATCTTCGACCTCTTGAGGCGGGGCATAGCGCAGCGCCGCATTCGGGATCAGGAGCGCGTCCTTCGCCTCGTCCACAGTGATCGTCGCCGTCGCGGTCATGCCGGGGCGCAGGAGCAGATCGGCATTGTCGACCGCCAGCACGCCCTTGTAGGTCACGACATCGTCGGTGGTCTCGGGGGCGTAACGCACCTGCGTGATCGTCGCCGGGAAAGAGCGACCGGAATAGGCGTCGACGGTGAATGTCGCGTCATTGCCGACCGCAACCTGACCGATATCCGCCTCGTCGATATCGACGAGCAACTGCATCCGGCGCAGGTCCTCGGCCAGCGTGAACAGGGTGGGCGCCGACAGCGAGGCGGCCACGATCTGACCGGCCGAGACATTGCGGTCCAGAACGACGCCGTTGATCGGGGAGCGGATGACCGATTTCTCCAGATCGTCCTTCTCCAGGGCAAGGTTCGCCTCGGCCAGCGTCAGCGACGCTTTCGCGGCCTGAACCGAAGCTACGGCGCGATCACGCTGCGCGATATAGGTGACGAAGGTGCTGTGCGTCGAAACCCCGCGCCGGTCCAGTTCGGCCTGCGTCTCATAAAGCGCCGTCGCTTCCGTCTGCGTGGCTTCGGCCTGTGCGAGCTGCGCCTTGGCGGCCGCGAGCGCGGCTTCGGCATTGGCGACCTGCGCCTTGAATTTCGTGTCGTCGAGCCGCGCGAGGACCTGACCCACTTTGACCTCGTCGTTATAATCG
Source organism: Thioclava sp. UBA3469 (assembly GCF_002378135.1). NCBI lineage: Bacteria > Pseudomonadati > Pseudomonadota > Alphaproteobacteria > Rhodobacterales > Paracoccaceae > Thioclava > Thioclava sp. UBA3469. The sequence continues at coordinate 8,940 of NZ_DFRG01000229.1, read as the reverse complement.
ACGTCGATGCTATCGAGCGTGCCCGACAGTTCCGAGGAGACTTCGACCTCCGTCGTGGGCTGCACGGTGCCGGTCGCGGTGACCGTGACGGTCAGATCGCCGCGCGTGACGGCTTGCGTCACATAGCTCGTG
>NZ_DFRG01000229.1:0-8508 GCF_002378135.1 Thioclava sp. UBA3469 | reverse complement strand
CGGCTTGCGTCACATAGCTCGTGCCCGTGGTGTCGCCGGAGGGCGCAAGCCAGAGCCACGCGCCGATCGCGATCACGACAGCACCCGCGCCGAAAGCCCAGAGTCGCCAGGGGCGTCCACTCTTCGCAGTGGACAGCATTTGTTCGATTTCGTCGCGGCTCTGGCTTGGCATCGTTCATCCGTTCCGGTTTCTCTCCCCGCAAGCTCGGGCGGGAGTACTACGTCCGAGAAAATGAACCCCGTCGCCCGCTATGGCTTTGCTCTAGAACAAGAAAGGAAAAAGAAACGCGCTTGTGATCGTCGGGATGATGAATTTGTGACCTGTCTTCGCCCTCTGCGCGGAAAGCCTGCGCAGGAGAGTGTCACAGGACGGTGCGCGTGAGAGTCTGGATCACCGTCTGAGCGTAGCCGTCAGCTTCCACGGTGCTCAGCTCCAGATCGAAGCGGCTGCGGCTCCCGTCGGGGGCGAGGACCGTGAGGTCGTCGATATCCGAGGCGCGCTCCATCTGGTGGCGCGCATATTTCGCACCGCGCAGGTTCGGCGGCAGCTTCGCGTTGATAAGCCCCGCGATCTCGTCCGCGCCGGTCAGCACGCCGAAGGGAGATGCGGTCGACCAAACCCCATCGGGATGAAACAGCTTTGCGGCCGCTGCACCGTCGCGCCGGTCCACGCAATCCAGAAAGCGCATCAGCAGCGAGCGCGCGGAATGTCTGGCGGCGTAATGGGTGTGAAGCAGACGGTGCGCGGTCGGGGAGTTCGGCGCGCCTAGCTCCGAGGCATAGAGCGCCTGCACATCCGCGTTCTCATAGGAACGGCGGCGCGGTGCCTTCGCATCGACGCTGTAGATCGCCTTGGCGCGTTTTTGCAGAATATGCGGGTCCATGGATTTCGGCTCACCGCCGCCGCCGAGACAGCCGCCGACGCAGGCCATGACTTCGATCACGACATAGTCGTCGCGCCAGGCTTCGTCTTCCAGCATGCGCTGGGCCGACGCGATCCCGTTGCACACGGCCACCGTGCCGACGCCGGGGATGGTCGCGGTTTTCACACCCTCACGGACGCCGCGCAGCGCCTCCCATTCCAGCGGCAGATCGTGCTCGATCCCTTTGAAATGCGCAGCCGTGCGGACCATCGCCTCCATGACCCCGCCGGAGGCGCCGAATATCTGGGCGGCCCCGGTGCTCTCGCCCAGCGGGCTGTCGAATTGCCCGTCCTCGGAGAGCGCTCCGAACGGAATCCCCCGCGACCGGATCATCCGGGCCAGTTCGCGGGTGGTGAGCACATGATCCACGTCGCCGGAGACGCCGGGGCGCTGGGCTTCGTCCTTCTTGGCGGTGCAGGGCATGACGCTCACGACATAGGGCTCAGCTTTGCCGTCTGCGAAATCGGGCCCCAGAGACCGTGCAAAGCGGCCCCGTTTCGCGATCGCGCCATGCATCTGCTGGGGGGATTTGGTCGTGCTCAGATGCGGCAGAAGATCGGGGCGGTTCAGCTCGACCCAATTCACCCAACCCGGACAGCAGGAGGTGAACAGCGGCAGCTCCGTCCCCGCTTCAAGCCGCGACAGCAGTTCGGTGCCTTCCTCCATGATCGTCAGATCGGCGGCGAAATTGGTGTCGAACACATAATCGAACCCCAGAAGCCGCAGCGCATTGATCAAGCGCCCCGTGCTGACGGTGCCCGGCTCCAGCCCGAATTCCTCGCTGATGGCGATGCGGGTCGCCGGGGCCACCTGAACCACGGAGACGCGCCGATGGGCGTCGAGCGTTTGCAGCACCGCGTGCCAATGCGGCGCCTCGATCAGCGCGCCAACCGGGCAGACAAGCGTGCACTGGCCGCAGGAAATGCAGTTGGTCTGCGACAGCGGCACGTCGAAGACGGTGACAGGGCGGCGGTCAAATCCGCGATTGGCGAACCCGATGACATTCTGGTTCTGCACGCTGTCGCCGCAGACCTCCGCACACAACCCGCATTCGATACATTTCGACAGGTCGCGCCAGATGCTGGGGGAGGTGTGATCGGTCGCGAGCTCTTCCGAGGCGGCAGGCGCCCCGGCGGGCATCTTCGGCCAACGCTCCTCCCACTGGTTCTCATGGACGAGACGCTGCAGTTGGCACGCCCCGTTCACCTCGCAGCGCATGCAGTCATTGGGATGGCGCGCGAGCAGCCATTGGGCATCGGCTTTCCGAAAGGCCGCCAGCGCCTCGGTGTCCGTCGCAACGACATCGCCCTCCTTCGCAAGGGTGCGGCAGGCCGGTTGCGGATTATGGCTGCCCTCGATCTCCACGAGGCACATGCGGCACACGGCATGGGCGGGCAAGCCGGGGTAATAGCAGAGCGTCGGGACATGGATGCCAGCCTGCTTCGCCGCCTCCAGCAAGCTGGTGCCCTCATCGACTTCGACGTGCCGCCCGTTGATCGTAAGCGTGATCATGCGAAGGGACCTCCCATCGTCGCAGTATAGCAGAGGCATGGCTCGCGGCAGAAGTCCCGCCTTCGGCCCGCCCGTAGTCGCGTCCTTTCCAGCAGTTTCCCAATTTTCGGGCCAGCTGTGCTACACTGAAAGCCGATGGTGCTCGAAAGGACGACGTAAATGGCCCGAGCCACCCGGATATTTCAGCCCGCCTCACACTGGGGTCTCGGCAGCTACTGGCAGGGCGAGTGCCCGCCTTGGATCGCGCTCGTCGTGGTGCTGATCGGCGGACGGTTGGCTGTCGCCGAGCTGTGGCAAGCTTTGTCGTCGCCGCTCTCGATGCCGTTTTTCGCGTTGCTGTTCCTCGCGGATATGACACTGGCGCTGTGGCAGCTGGTGGGCGCGTGGCGCAGCCTGTCGCATTGGATCGATGCGCGGGCGCGGGGCCATGTGCTGCTCGCGGGGCGCGTGGCGGTGGTGGCGGTCGCGGTGGTGACGGTGACCCATGCGCTCGATCAGGCCGCGCGGCAGACAGCGGCCTTGGTGCCGGCCGCCTATGCCGGGCCGCAGCCGCTGGAGGTGCGCAACGGCGTCGCTTATCTGACCGGCGATATCGGCTACGATCTTCTGGCGCGGTTCGAGGCAACCCCGGCGACGGGCGTCGCGGCGGTCGATCTCGACAGTGCCGGCGGGCAGGTTTTCGCCGCGCGGGCGCTGGCGCAACGCGTGCTGGCGCGGGGGCTGAGCACGCAGGTGACGAAACGCTGCTATTCCGCCTGCACGCTGATCTTCATGGCGGGCGCGCATCGCGATCTTGGGCCGGAGGGAACGCTGGGTTTTCACGGCTATAGCTTGAAAGCCTACCCGCTGCCGATCGATGTGGCGAAAGAGGAGGCGATCGACCGCGCCTTCCTGCGCGATCGGGGCGTGAGTGCCAGCTTCTCCACGCGCGCCTTCGCGACACCGCATCGCGATATCTGGCGCCCGGACCGCGAAGTGCTGGCCGCCGCAGGTGTGCTGCGCGACTAAGGCTCGGCCTCGACGTCGCTCTGGCGCCATGCCGGAATTCCCGCTAATTTTCAGTGATGAAAACCCTCCTCTCAGCCCTGTTTTTCTGTATCCTCGCGGGGGCGCTGAACGCGCAGCCTGCGCGGGCGATGATCGGGCCTCCGGCGCCCGATCTGCGCTGCACCGAGGACGGGCGCCGCTGCATCGGGCTGAAAAACTATTTCGCCGATACCTGCGGGCTTATCGAAAACGCGGCGCAGGAGGCAGGGATCGACCCGGGCTATTTCGCGCGGCTTCTCTGGCGCGAAAGCCGGTTTGATCCGGCGGCAATCAGCCCCGCGGGTGCGCAGGGGATCGCGCAATTCATGCCCGGCACGGCGCGACTGCGGTCGCTTGGAGACCCGTTCAATCCGGCCGAAGCGATCGAAGCCTCGGCGCGCTATCTGGCCGAGATGGCGACGCGCTTCGGCAATCCCGGCCTCGCGGCGATCGGCTATAACGGCGGCGAGGACCGTGCGGCGGGGTTCATCGCGAAGACCGGCGGGCTTGCGGGCGAGACCCGCGCCTATGTGCGCGCAATCACCGGCCATTCCGCGGAGGATTGGCGTGATACGCCGCCCGAGGAGGTGGATTACCGGCTCGATGGGGAGACGCCTTTCCTTGCGGCCTGCACCAAACTGGCGAAGGGCCGGGCGATCCGGGAATTCCGCGATCCTGTCCCGCCCTGGGGCGTGATCGTGGCCGCCGGGCGCACCCAGAGATCGGCTGAGGTCTTCGGCAAACGGGCCGCGGCGCGTCATTCCGGCGCGATTGGGGACGCCAAGCTGCGTTTCGTGCGCGCGGTGATGCCGGGCTTCGGGCGGCGCGCGCAATACACCGCGCAAGTCCCGGCAGGTTCGCGCAAAGAGGCGCTGGCGACCTGCGAGAAAATCCGCGGACAGGGCGGGTTCTGCAAAGTCATCCGCAACTAAGGCGTTTTCGCGCTGGAGGCTGGTGCGCGCCGGGCCTAATCTGCCGCCGACACGGATGAGGACGCCCCATGGAAGACACGATCGAAATCGCGCGCGAGACCCCGCTGGGCGCGGATCTTGCAGAGCTTCACGCCCGCCACACGGCGGCGATGCACGAAGATACGCCGCCCGAGTCGATCCATATGCTGCCGCCAGATGCGCTGGCTGCGCCCGGCATTTCCTTCTTCGTGATGCGGCAGGCGGGGCGCCCGGTGGGCATGGGCGCGCTGAAGCGCATCGCGCCCGATGAGGGCGAGATCAAATCGATGCATATCCTCTCCGAGATGCGCGGGCGGGGGCTCGCGCGGCGGATGCTCGAGCAGCTGATCGACGCCGCGCGCACTGACGGCATTGCGCGCCTCTATCTCGAGACCGGATCGCAGGACTCCTTCGCCCCGGCGCGCCAGCTCTACCTACGGGCGGGCTTTGCGGAATGCGGGCCCTATGTCGGCTACCAGCCCGATCCGAATTCCGTCTTCCTGATGCGCGCGATCTGAACTTGCACCGCGCGCGCCGATCGCGCATTTAGGGGGCCACGCGGTCCCTTAGCTCAACTGGATAGAGCAGCTGACTTCTAATCAGCAGGTTCGGGGTTCGAGTCCTCGAGGGATCGCCAAAATCCTCGCTTCTTGCGACGCGGCCTCCGCCTGCGACTTATTCAACCTCATTGTCCGAAAACAAGGAAACGCGCTCTGAATCGCGGCAAGCTTCTTTTACGCCCGGATGTCAAAGACATGCGGCGGAGCTACCATGGAGGTTCAAAATGCGTATTTTTCTTCTTGTTCTGCCTGCGGCGCTGAGCGTTGCCGCCTGCAACCCGACGCCGGGTCCCTATGCGAACGGTCCCTATACCGGTCCGGGTCCCGGCCCGCGCACCACCTACAGCTATGACAGCATCGAATATGGTCGCATCGTTTCGGTGCAGCCGGTCACGATGCGCCGCACCAGCGACGGCGACCAGATCGTCGGCGCGGTCACGGGCGGCCTCGTCGGCGCGGTGATCGGGCACCAGTTCGGCTCCGGAACCGGCAAGGACGTGATGACCGGCGCGGGCGCGATCGCGGGCACAATTATCGGCAGCAACGTCGCCAGCCAAGGCGGCACCTACACGTCCTATGCGTGGACCGTGCGGCTCGACAATGGTGGCTCGATCACCGTCATCCAGATGTCGAACCAGTTCCGTGTCGGCGACAGGGTGAGCGTCGTGCGCAGCGGCAATCAGGTCTATCTGCGATAACGCCACTGGGCACAGGCTTGAGTGAGGGTGCGACGTCGTTTTGCGTCCTCACTTGGGCCTGATCCGAAGGGCGCGCAGGGCGTTCAGGATCACGGCAACGTCGATCGCCTCCTGCAAGATGGCGCCCTCCACCGGCGTGAGGTAGCCATAGGCGGCTGCGATCATGCCGAGCACGGAGAGTCCGATACCGGCGACGACGCTCTCGAAGGCGATCCGCCGCGAGGATGCGGCGATTTCGATGCCCGCGCGCAACTGATCGATCCGGTCGACGAGAAGTACCACATCCGCCGCTTCGGCCGAGGCGGCGGCCCCGCGCGCGCCCATGGCGACACCGACATCTGCGGCGGCGAGCGCGGGCGCGTCGTTCACGCCGTCGCCCACCATCATGACCGGCCCGTGTTTGCGCTCGGACAGCACGAGGAGAACCTTCTGGTCCGGCGTCAGGCCCGCGCGCAGCCCGTCGAGGCCGAGCCCCTCGGTCACGCGTTCGGCCACATCCGTCCGGTCGCCGGTGGCGAGCAGAATCCGTTCGATCCCCTCGTGGCGCAGCCCTTCGAGCATGGCGCCCGCATCTTCGCGCAGCGGATCGGCCATCACCAGATGCCCGGTCATGCGCCCATCGACGGCGACGGCGACGAGGACCGCCCCGGCGGCCATCGTGGGGTGATCGCCCGGTTTGCGCCCGACACGTGCTGCCACGAAATCGTCGCCACCGACGATGACCTTGCGCCCATCGACATGGCCCACAACGCCTTCGCCCGCGATTTCCGCCACATCCGACGGGACGGGCAGGGTGAAGCCGCGCTCTTTCGCGGCGGTTACGATCGCCTGTGCCACCGGGTGTTTCGAGGCCTGATCGAGGGCTGCGGCAAGGCGCAGGATCTCATCCTCCTCCATCCCGTCGTGACTGTCGATCGACACGATCTGCGGGCGGCCTTCGGTCAGAGTGCCGGTCTTGTCGAGGACCAGCGTGCCGATGCGCGCCATCGTCTCGAGCGGTCCTGCGCCCTTGATCAGCACGCCGTAATGCGCCGCTTGCGAGAGCCCCGCCACCAGAGCGACCGGCACGGCGAGGATCAGCGGGCAGGGCGTCGCGACCACGAGCACGGCGACGGCCCGGATCGGGTCCCCGGTGAACCACCAGGCCGCGAAGGCGATGGCGAGCGTGACCACGAGAAAGCCCAGAGACCAGCGATCCGCGAGGCGCGACATCGGGGCCTTGGAGGCCTGCGCCTCCTCGACCAGCCGGACGATCCCGGCATAGGTACTGTCCTTCGCGGGCCGCACCGCCATCAGATCGAACGCCTCGCCTGCATTGGTCGAGCCGCTCATGACGTCGGCCCCATGCGCCAAACGAACCGGCAGAGACTCCCCGGTCAGCGCCGATGTGTCCAGAAAAGCCGTCTCGGAGGCCAATGATCCGTCCACCGGCACCACGTCGCCTTGATGGATCAGCAGCCGATCCCCGGGGGCGATCTCGTCGAGGGGGATATCCTCCAGCCCGCCATCGCGATGCCGGGTCGCGGTCCGTGGGACCCGCGAGAGCAGGTCGTGCATCTCACGCCGGGCGCGGCCCTCGGCGAAGCTCTCAAGAAAGGTGCCGCCGGAATACATGACCGCCACGACCGCCGCGGCGAGCGTTTCGTCGAAGACGAGGGCGGCCGTCATCGAGAGCGCGGCCACGATATCGAGACCGACTTCGCCGCGTCGGAGGCTGCGGGAGATCTCAAAGACAAGCGCGGCGAGGGTGGGCACGACGCCGACGATCCAGCTGGCTTTCGCCAAGGCGTCCGCGCCAGCCGCCCAGAAGGCGAGGCCCACCACCAGCGCCGCTACAGCAAGCGCGAGGAGGGCGAGCTTCAGACGGTCGGTTCCGCGCTGTTCCATCCGGTCTGTGGTCCTTCTGCACGTCTCACTGTCGATGGCGCCTCACATCTCCAAAGCGAGCGCGCCGTCACCGTGATAGCGCATCCCGGTGATCGGTCCAGCCTCCAATTCGGTTTCGCGGGATTGCTTCGGTCAGCGCAAAGGCGCGCGGCTGCGATCAGGGGTCAGAACAAGCGCAATCACTGCGATCAAACCCGCCGCGAGCATGTAGAGCGCAGGCGCGGTGACCATGCCGGTCGCGGCGATGAGGCTCGTGGCGATCATCGGCGTGAGGCCTCCGAAAATGCCGAGGCCGATATTGAAGGCAACGGAATAGCCCGAGAGCCGGTCCCGCTCGGGGAACATCTCCGCGAACAGGGCAGGGCCGGAGCCCAGCGGCACGGCCAACAGAAGGAAGGTCACCGCATGTGCGACGACCACGGGCAGCAATGCGCCGCCCGACACGAGCATCCACTCGTGCAGCGGCCATGCGACCAGCGCCAGCAGCCCGATCGCCAGAGCGATCCAGACCCGGCGGGGCACCCACCGGTCGCCCACGATTGCCGCCAGCGGCATCGCGGGGATCACGAGGACCGTCATCGCGGTGTTGATCAGAAGCGCGGTGTCCCGTGCCATCAAGCCCTGACCCGACAGCCATTCCGGAAGATAGACGAAGGCGATGTAGTAGCAGGTGCCGTAACTGGCCGCGAAGGCCACCGCCAGAAGCGTCTCTCTGCGGTTCGTCGTGAAGGCTTCGAGCAGGGGCGATGTGTCGTCGCGCCGCTCCTGGTGCTGCTGGAAATGCTCTGATGTGTGCAGATTGCGGCGGATCAGGATCGCCACTGTGCCAAGGAGCGCGCCGCCGAGGAAGGGCAGGCGCCACGCCCACTCCGCGAGCGTCTGAGCATCGAAGAGGTTCGTCACGAGCGCCGCCGCCCCGACGCCCAGAAGCGAGCCCGACATGGAGCCGATA
>NZ_DFRG01000185.1:0-2576 GCF_002378135.1 Thioclava sp. UBA3469 | reverse complement strand
TTTCCTCCCATTTTGCAAGCGGCGCGGGGGCCGCTCTCCTCCGCGCGCTACCAAAGCGCGCAGAGCCGGGAATGTCCATCTCTGCTCACGGGCTCGTGAGGGTCGCATCGGGCGCAAGCCGCCCCGCCGCCAGTGCGCTCAAACCCACCATCACCGTCGCGGTGATCATCACGGCCGGCAGCCCGCCCATCTGGTAGCTCAGCCCCGACAGCAGCGTGCCGATCAGCCGCCCGCCCGCATTGGCCATGTAGTAAAAGCCCACATCCATCGTCACCCGCTCGGCCTGCGTGAAGGCGAGGATGAGATAGGAGTGGAGCGACGAATTCACCGCGAAGATCGCGCCGAAGGCCAGCAGACCCACGACCAGCACGGTGCTGAGCCACAGCGACGGCGTCGGGTCGATCAGCACGGCGGCGCTGAGAAGGGCAGGCACCGCGAGCAGCGCCAGCGCCCAGTGCTGCGCGGCGCCGATCAGGTCGCTCTCGGGGCGGGATTGGACCTTCAGGATGCGCGGGGCGGCGGCCTGCACCGCGCCGTAGAGGATGATCCAGAGCGCCATGAAGGTGCCGACGAGGAAGAAGGCCGCGCGGTCGCCCGCGTGTGTGCCGTCCGACAGGACCGCGTAGAAATAGATCGGGATACCGACGACGAACCAGACGTCGCGCGCGCCGAACAGGAAGACCCGCGCCGCCGACAGCCAGTTCACATTGGCCGATTTCGAGAAGACTTCGGAGAATTTCGCGCCCTTGCGCCCGCGCGGCAGGCCCGGCGGCATCGCGACCACGATCGCGGCGAGGATCAGTGCCAGCACTACCGCCATCGCGACCACCGCGTAATCGAAGCCGAGCGCGGCCAGCAGCGCAGCCCCCAGCAGGAAGCCCACGCCCTTCACCGCGTTTTTCGACCCGGTCAGCACCGCGACCCATTTGAAAAGCCCGCCATTGCCGGTCGGCGCCAGCAGCTTCACCGCCGATTTCGAAGACATTTTCGCAAGGTCCTTCGCGACCCCGCTGAGGCCCTGCACCACCATCACATAGGCGACGGAGGCGCCGATGGTCCAACCGGGATCAAGCTGCGCCAGCGCGATCAGCGCCACGACCTGCAGCGACAGCCCCGCATAAAGCGTCGAGACCAGCCCGAACCGCGCCGCGATCCAGCCCGCCGAGAGGTTCGTCACCATCCCCGCCACTTCATACAGGATGAACAGGTAGGCCAGCTGCACCGGCGAGAAGCCCAGCGTGTGGAAATGCAGCAGCACCAGCATCCGGAGCGCGCCGTCGGTGAGCATGAAGGCCCAATAGGCCGCCGTCACCGCGATATAGGCGGAGAAGCCTTCGGGGCGGCTGGCGGGGTTGTCGGTCACAGGGACGCCCCCACCATCAGCGCGACATCGGCCAGCCGATAGGCGTAGCCCATCTCGTTATCATACCACGCATAGACCTTCACCTGCGTGCCGTTCACCACCATCGTCGAGGGTGCGTCGATGATCGAAGAGCGGATGTCGTTAGTGTAATCCGAGGACACGAGCGGGCGCGTCTCGTAGCCGAGAATACCGGTCAGATCGCCCTCCGCGGCGGCCTTGAACAGCGCGTTGACCTCTTCGGCGGTCGTTTCGCGCTCCACCTCGAAGACGCAATCGGTGAGCGATGCGTTGAGCAGCGGCACGCGCACGGCATGGCCGTTCAGCCGCCCCTTCAGTTCGGGATAGATCAGCGTGATCGCGGTGGCCGAGCCGGTCGTGGTCGGGATCAGCGAATTGAGCGCCGAACGCGCCCGGCGCAGGTCTTTTGCGGGGCGGTCCACGATGGTCTGGGTGTTGGTCACGTCATGGATCGTGGTGATCGCGCCGTGTTTGATCCGCAGATTTTCGTGGATGACCTTTACCACCGGGGCGAGGCAGTTCGTGGTGCAGCTCGCCGCTGTCACGATGCTATGCGCAGCCGGATCGTAGGCGTCATTGTTCACGCCATAGACGATATTCGCGGTCGGGCCGTCTTTCACCGGGGCCGAGACAACGACCTTCTTCACGCCAGCGGCGAAATAGGGGGCGAGCGCGGCTTCGGATTTGAAGACGCCAGTGCAGTCGATCACCACGTCGACCCCGTCGAGCGGCAGGTCTTCGATGTTGCGCGTGCCGATGAAGGGCAGGCGGGTGCCGTCGATGGTGACGCTGCTCTCGTCGCTCGAGAACTCCGCGTCCCAGCGGCCATGCACGGAGTCGAATTCCAGCAGATGCGCCTGCATCGCCGCATCGCCCACCGCGTCGTTGATCCATGCGATCTTCGCACCGCGTGCCAGAAGCGGCTTCAAGGCGAGTTTCCCGATGCGGCCGAGGCCATTGAGGGCGTAGGTGGTCATGGTCAGTCCTTTAGTTGCGGCCGATGTCATCGACGGCGGATTGCAGCGCGATGCGGTCGAGCGTTGTCAGAGGCAGGGCGGCGAAGGCCTCGATCCGGCGGTGAAGCGCGCCATAGGCCTGCTGGAAGGCCAGCGATTTCTGCGCGTCCGTACCTGTCGCCTTGACCGGATCGGGCACCCCCCAATGGCCGGTGATGGGCTGACCTTCCCAGGCCGGG
>NZ_DFRG01000119.1:15041-15742 GCF_002378135.1 Thioclava sp. UBA3469 | reverse complement strand
GAAGACGCGCGCCTGTGCGGCGGAGGCGGCATGATGCGGGCGGTGATCATATCGGGCTGCGCGCTGGCGCTCGGTGGCTGCATGGGCACTCCGGGCGGCAACGAGGCCTCCAAAGGTCCGCGCCGACTGGCGGCAGTCGAGGGCTACGCGGCGGCCTATGACGCAAACGGAGCACTTGTCGTGATGCGGCAGGCTCAGCCCTTTGCGAATGACGAGGGCGCCGAGGCCAAGCGGGCCGCGAACGCCATCTGCGGCGGGGCCGTGGCCTCGTCGATTAACGATACATACCGGGACGGCGCTTGGGTCTTCCCGATGGGCTGCGGACACGCGGCCTGACCTAAAACCCGCGCGGGGGCAACCTCGCGCCCGAAGAGACGAGACGGATAGCCATGGCTGACCTGAGAAAGATCATCATCGACGGGAACGAGGTCGAGGTCGATCCGAACCTCACGCTGATCCAGGCGTGCGAACAGGCGGGGATTGAGATCCCGCGCTTCTGCTACCACGAGCGTCTGTCGATCGCGGGCAACTGCCGGATGTGTCTGGTGGAAGTCGTGGGCGGCCCGCCGAAGCCTGCCGCCTCCTGTGCGATGCAGGTGCGCGACATGCGCCCGGGGCCGGAAGGCGCGCCGCCGGTGATCAAGACGAACTCGCCGATGGTCAAGAAGGCCCGCGAGGGGGTGATGGAGTTCCTGCTCATC
>NZ_DFRG01000119.1:0-14729 GCF_002378135.1 Thioclava sp. UBA3469 | reverse complement strand
GGGGTGATGGAGTTCCTGCTCATCAACCACCCGCTCGACTGCCCGATCTGCGACCAGGGCGGCGAATGCGATTTGCAAGACCAGGCAATGGCTTACGGGGTGGACTTCAGCCGCTACCGCGAGCCCAAGCGTGCCGCGACCGAACTGAACCTCGGCCCGCTGGTCGAGACCCATATGACGCGCTGCATCTCCTGCACCCGCTGCGTGCGCTTCACCACCGAAGTCGCTGGCATTACCCAGATGGGCCAGACCGGCCGGGGTGAGGATGCGGAGATCGCGAACTACCTGAACATGACGCTCGATTCCAACATGCAGGGCAACATCATCGACCTGTGCCCGGTGGGCGCGCTGGTCTCCAAGCCCTACGCGTTTACCGCGCGTCCGTGGGAGCTGACGAAGACCGAGACCGTGGACGTGATGGACGCCGTGGGCTCGAACATCCGCGTCGATACCAAGGGCCGCGAAGTGATGCGCATCCTGCCGCGGAACAATGACGACGTGAACGAGGAGTGGATCTCCGACAAGACCCGCTTCGTTTGGGACGGCCTGCGCCGCCAGCGTCTCGACAAGCCCTACGTCCGTGTCGACGGTAAGCTGAAGCCTGCAAGCTGGGGCGAGGCGCTGAGCGCCGCCGCCGAAGCGATGAAGGGCAAGAAAGTCGCCGGTCTGGTGGGCGATCTGGTCTCGACCGAAGCGGCCTTCTCGCTCAAGCAACTGATCGAAGGTCTGGGCGGCACGGTCGAATGCCGCACCGATGGCGCGCGTCTGCCGATCGGCAACCGCTACGGCTATGTCGGCAATGCGACGATCGCCGATCTGGATAACGCCGAGATGGTGCAGATCATCGGCGCGAACCCGGCGGTGGAAGCGCCCGTTCTGAACGCCCGCATCCGCAAGGCCTGGGCCAAGGGCGCGACTGTCGGTCTCGTCGGCGAAGCCTGCGATCTGACCTATGATTACGTCCATGTCGGCACCGACCGCGCGGCGCTGGCCGAACTGTCGGGCAAGACGATCTCGGACGAGACGAAGGCGAAGAACACCGTCGTCATCATCGGGCAGGGCGCTCTGAACGAAGCCGATGGCGAGGCGGTTCTGGCCCATGCGATGCAGCTGGCCGAGAACTCCAACGCCAAGTTCATGGTGCTGCACACCGCTGCGGCCCGCGTGGGCGCAATGGATGTGGGCGCTGTGACCGAGGGCGGTCTGCTCGCGGCCATCGACGGCGCCGAAGTGATCTACAACATGGGCGCCGACGAGGTGGAGATCACCCCGCGCGCCGAGGGTGGTCCCTTCGTGATCTATCAGGGCAGCCACGGCGACCGCGGCGCGAACCGCGCCGACGTGATCCTGCCGGGCGCGGCCTATACGGAAGAAAACGGCCTCTTCGTGAACACCGAAGGGCGTCCGCAGCTTGCTTTCCGCGCGGCCTTCCCGCCGGGCGAGGCGAAGGAGAACTGGGCAATCCTGCGCGCGCTCTCGGCCGAGCTCGACGCCAAGCAGCCCTGGGACACGCTCGCCGGTCTGCGCCGCGCGATGGTGGCAGAGGTGCCGCATCTCGCGCAGGTCGATGAGGTCGTGGAGAACGAAGTGCAGGCGATCGAGCCGCGCGACATGGGCAAGGCGACCTTCCGTCTGCCGATCCACGAATTCTACCTGACCAACCCGATCGCACGGGCCTCCGTCGTGATGGGCGAATGCGCGAGCCTCGCGAAAGCGCGGGCCGAAGCGCCGGTCGCCGCCGAGTGAGGTTGAGACGGATGATGCAGACCCTGCCCAATATCGCACCGCTCGCCCCCGGCCTTCTGGCCGGTCTGGCGGCGTGCACGCCGACCGGCGGGGCGCAGGGGGATAGCGCGGTCAAACCGGACTATCGGGGCACCGAGACACGGCTCCTCGATAGCGATCTGGTGGAGATCCGCGCGCGTGTCTCGGGCGAGGGCGCTGGCGAGAAAGCGGCGACCGATTATGCCCAATGCGCAGCCGCGCAATACGCGCTGGTGCGCGGCTATGGATTTGCGCGCCATGTGCGCACGAATGTGACTGAAGAGGGTGGCATCTGGCGGGCAGATGCGGTCTACACCATCTCGCCCGCCTTGCCGCAGGGACTCAAGACGATCGACGCGGAAGTGACCGTCGCCGATTGCAAGGATCGCGGCATTCCGACCGTATGAAGAGAGTGGGACATCATGGCTGAATTCTTCGCGACACCTTTCGGGATCTTCCTGCTGATCGTGCTGCAGAGCTTGGCGGTTATCGCCTTCGTGATGCTTTCGATGATCTGGCTGGTCTATGGCGACCGTAAGATCTGGGCTGCCGTGCAGATGCGTCGCGGGCCGAACGTCGTCGGGCCCTGGGGTCTGATGCAGACCTTCGCGGATGCGCTGAAATATGTGGTCAAGGAAATCGTCGTGCCGGCGGGCGCCGACAAGTTCGTCTATTTCCTCGCCCCGATCCTGAGCTTCGTGCTGGCGATGCTGACCTTCGCGGTGATCCCCTTCGCCGACGGTTGGGTGCTTGCCGATATCAACGTGGCCCTTCTGTTCGTCTTCGCGGCCTCCTCGCTCGAAGTGTACGGCGTGATCATGGGCGGCTGGGCGTCGAACTCGAAATACCCGTTCCTCGGCTCGCTCCGCTCGGCCGCGCAGATGATCTCTTACGAGGTCTCGATCGGCCTGATCATCATCGGGGTGATCATCTCGACCGGCTCGATGAACCTGTCGACCATCGTGCGCGCGCAGGATACCGGCTGGGGCCTGCTGGGCTGGTACTGGCTGCCCCATCTGCCGATGGTGGCGCTGTTCTTCATCTCGGCGCTGGCCGAGACCAACCGCCCGCCCTTCGACCTTCCCGAAGCGGAATCCGAACTCGTCGCGGGCTTCATGGTGGAATACAGCTCGACCCCGTATCTGCTGTTCATGGCCGGCGAATATATCGCGATCTGGCTGATGTGCGCGCTGATGTCGATCCTGTTCTTCGGCGGCTGGCTGTCCCCGATCCCGGGCCTGCCCGACGGGGTGCTGTGGATGTTCGCCAAGATGGTGTTCTTCTTCTTCATGTTCGCGATGGTGAAGGCGATCGTGCCGCGCTACCGCTACGACCAGCTCATGCGGATTGGCTGGAAAGTCTTCCTGCCGCTGTCGCTGGCGTGGGTGGTGATCATCTCCTTCCTCGCGAAATTCGAAATCTTCGGGCACTTCTGGGCCCGCTGGGCGATGGGGAGCTGATAGATGGCTTTCGACTATAACCGCGCTGCCAAGTATTTCCTGCTGGTGGACTTCATCAAAGGCTTCGGTCTGGGGATGCGCTATTTCTTCGCGCCGAAACCCACGCTGAACTACCCGCACGAGAAGGGCCCGCTGTCGCCGCGCTTCCGTGGCGAGCACGCCCTGCGTCGCTACCCCAACGGGGAAGAACGCTGCATCGCATGCAAACTGTGCGAGGCGATCTGCCCGGCGCAGGCGATCACGATCGACGCGGAACCCCGCGCCGACGGCTCGCGCCGAACGACGCGCTACGACATCGACATGACGAAATGCATCTATTGCGGCTTCTGTCAGGAAGCCTGCCCGGTGGATGCGATCGTCGAAGGTCCGAATTTCGAATTCTCGACCGAGACCCGCGAGGAGCTGTTCTACGACAAGCAGAAGCTCCTTGAGAACGGGGCTCGCTGGGAAGCCGAGATTGCCCGCAACCTCGAACTGGATGCGCCTTACAGATGACCGACGATTTTTCGAAACTCTTTAGCAACATGATGGAGCAGTCGGCCGAGATGGCGCGGCTGTTCAATCCGGCGCTGGAAAGTTTCAATCCGGCTGCGATGGAGAAACTCTTCCCCACCATGTCGAAGGACATGATGGAGATGTGGTTCGGCAAGACCTTCAACCGCGAAGGGCTCGACAGCCGGACGCGGCTTCTGGTGACGATTGCCGCGCTCACGGTGCTGGGCGCGCAAGCGGATTCGCAGCTGCGCCTGACGATCCGCCACGCGCTCGAGGCCGGGGCCACGCAACGCGAGATCGCCGAGGTGATCTTTCAGATGAGCATGTTCGGCGGGGTGCCCGCCATGACCCGCGCGCTCGAGATCGCGCAATCGGTCTTCGACGAGAATTCGGGAGAGAACGAATGACGGTGTTTGCTTTCGCCTTCTACCTTTTCGCCATTACGGCGGTGGTCGCGGGCTTCATGGTGGTGATTTCCAAGAACCCGGTCCATTCGGTGCTCTGGCTGATCCTCACCTTCCTGTCGGCGGCGGGGCTTTTCGTGCTGCTGGGCTCGGAATTCGTCGCGATGCTCTTGATCATCGTCTATGTCGGCGCGGTCGCGGTGCTCTTCCTCTTCGTGGTGATGATGCTCGATGTCGACTTCGCCGCGCTCAAGGGCGAGCTGGCGCGCTACATGCCGCTGGGCCTCCTGATCGGGGTGGTGATGCTGGTGCAGCTGGGTATCGCCTTCGGCGCATGGCAGACCTCCGGCATGGCGGAAAGCCTGCGTGCCGATCCGGTGCCCGAGGGCATGACCAACGCGCAGGCGATCGGCCTGCTCGTTTATGACAAATACCTCTACCTCTTCCAGACGGCGGGCCTGATCCTGCTGGTCGCGATGATCGGGGCGATCCTTCTGACGCTGCGCCATCGCACCAACGTCAAGCGCCAGAACGTCATCGCGCAGATGCATCGCGATCCGTCCAAGACGATGGAAATGGTGGACGTCAAACCGGGGCAGGGGCTGTGAGCGAACAAAAGCAAGCGAAAAACGCGAGTTCGGAAACGAGGGTGAACGCATGATCGGATTGGAACATTACCTTGGCGTGGCTGCCGCGCTGTTCGTGATCGGCATTTTCGGGATCTTCGTGAACCGCAAGAACGTGATCGTCATCATGATGTCGATCGAACTCATGCTGTTGGCGGTGAATATCAACCTGGTGGCCTTCGCGGCCTATCTGGATGACCTCGTCGGACAGATCTTCACCCTCTTCGTGCTGACCGTTGCGGCAGCCGAGGCCGCGATCGGCCTTGCGATCCTCGTGGTCTTCTTCCGCAACCGCGGTTCGATCGAGGTCGAAGACGTCAACGTGATGAAGGGATAAGGGACGATGGAAACGATCATTCTCTTTGCGCCGCTGGTCGGTGCGATCCTTGGTGGCTTCGGCTGGCGGGTGATCGGCGAAAAGGGCGCGATGGTCCTGACCACGGGCCTTCTGTTCCTCGCCGCTCTGCTCAGCTGGATCGTGTTTCTCACGCTGGGCGATCAGACGCAGCATATTCACGTCCTGAACTGGATCACCTCGGGTGAGCTGGACGTCTCGTGGGCGATCCGGATGGACCGACTGACCGCGATCATGCTGATCGTGGTGACGACGGTCTCCTCGCTCGTGCATCTCTACTCGTGGGGCTACATGGCCCATGACGAGAATTTCGACGAAGGGAAGGGCGAGAACTACAAGGCGCGCTTCTTCGCCTACCTGTCCTTCTTCACCTTCACCATGTTGATGCTGGTGACCTCGGACAACCTGCTGCAGATGTTCTTCGGCTGGGAAGGCGTCGGTGTCGCCTCCTACCTGCTGATCGGCTTCTACTACAAGAAACCCTCGGCCAACGCGGCCGCGATGAAGGCCTTCATCGTCAACCGTGTCGGCGATTTCGGCTTCCTGCTGGGGATGTTCGGCCTGTTCTACATGACCGGCTCGCTGCAGCTGGACGACGTCTTCTCGGCGGCCCCGGCCTTGTCGGAGACCAATCTCGACTTCCTCTGGGGGTCCTGGAACGCGGTCGAGCTCTGCGCCTTCCTGCTCTTCGTGGGTGCAATGGGCAAATCGGCGCAGCTCTTCCTGCACACATGGTTGCCGGACGCGATGGAAGGCCCGACGCCTGTGTCGGCGCTGATCCACGCCGCGACCATGGTGACCGCGGGCGTCTTCCTCGTCTGCCGCATGTCGCCGGTCTATGAATACGCACCGCATGCGCAGACCTTCATCGTCGTGATCGGCGCCTCGACCGCCTTCTTCGCCGCGACCGTGGGTCTGGTGCAGAACGACATCAAGCGCGTCATCGCCTATTCGACCTGTTCGCAGCTGGGCTACATGTTCGCGGCGGCCGGTGTCGGCGTCTATTCGGTGGCGATGTTCCACCTGCTGACCCACGCGTTCTTCAAGGCGCTGCTGTTCCTTTCGGCGGGCTCGGTCATCACCGCGATGCACCACGAGCAGGACATGCGGAACTATGGCGGCCTTCGCAAAAAGGTGCCGCTGACCTTCTGGGCGATGATCTTCGGCACGCTGGCGATCACCGGGGTCGGTATTCCCTTCACGCCGATCGGCTTCGCGGGCTTCCTCTCGAAAGACGCGATCATCGAGAGCGTCTGGGGCGGCTCCGGCGCGGGCTATGCCTTCTGGCTTCTGGTCATCGCGGCGGCCTTCACGTCCTTCTACTCGTGGCGCCTGATCTTCATGACCTTCTTTGGCAAGCCGCGCGGCGATCATCATGCGCATGATCACGCGAAGGAAAGCCCGTGGGTCATGACGGTGCCGCTGGTGGTCCTGTCCTTCGGCGCGATCTTCGCCGGGATGATCTGGTACAACGTCTTCTTCGGCGATCACGCGAAGCTGGTGAAGTTCTTCGGGCTTCCCGCCCATGCCGAGCAGACGGCGGATGCGGGTCACGCGACGACTGGCGAGGCTGCGCAGACCGGTGAGGGCGCCCATGGCGCAACGCCGCCGGTGCCGGATGCGACCATGTCCGAAGATCAGGCCGAGGCCGAGCTGATGGACGAGGCCAAGACCTCGCCGGATGTCGGCGTCTCGACGGCGGTGATCAAGTATCCGGGCGTCGCACCTCAGGGCGCGATCTACATGGGTCAGGAAAACGAGGTCATCGACAAGGCGCACCACGCGCCGGCCTGGGTCAAGGTTTCGCCCTTCGTGGCGATGCTTGCAGGGCTTCTCGTGGCATGGCTGTTCTACATCAAGGACACCAGCCTGCCGAAGCGGTTCGCCGAGGCGCAGCCGGGCCTTTACCGCTTCCTGCTCAACAAGTGGTATTTCGACGAGCTGTACGAGCGCATCTTCGTGCGCCCGGCGCTCTGGTTCGGCTATCAATTCTGGAAGAAAGGGGACGAGGGCTCGATTGACCGAGTTATCGACGGCATGGCCGTCGGCATCGTCCCGACATTCACGAGGTTCCTTAACAGGATGCAATCGGGCTATCTGTTCCACTACGCCTTCGCCATGGTGATCGGGATTGTCGGTCTCATGCTCTGGGTCGTCCTCAACGGGGGGGCGAACTGATGCAACACCTGCTTTCCATCGTCATCTTCACGCCCGCCGTGGCGGCGCTGATCCTCGCGCTGGTTCTGCGCGGCGGCTCGCCCGAGGCGGACCGGAACGCGAAATGGGTGGCGCTGACCGCGACGTCGGTCACCTTCCTGATCTCGCTGTTCCTGCTGGCCGGGTTCGACCCGTCCAACACCGGCTTCCAGTTCATGGAGAAATACTCCTGGATCATGGGGTTCCAGTACCGCGTAGGTGTCGACGGCCTGTCGATCCTCTTCGTGATGCTGACCACCTTCATGATGCCGCTGGTGATCGTCGGTAGCTGGAATGTCACCGACCGCGTGAAGGAATACATGATCGCCTTCCTCGTCCTCGAGACGCTGATGGTGGGCACCTTCGTCACGCTCGATCTGGTGCTGTTCTACCTGTTCTTCGAAGCGGGCCTGATCCCGATGTTCCTGATCATCGGTATCTGGGGGGGCAAGCAGCGCGTCTACGCCGCGTTCAAGTTCTTCCTCTACACCTTCTTCGGCTCGGTCTTCATGCTGGTGTCGATCATCTACATCTACTTCCACACCGGAACGACGGACATGCCGGGGCTGCTCGTCTACGAGTTCCCATACACACCGGTGCACATACTCGGGATAACGATCCCCGGCGGGGTGCAAACGCTGCTCTGGCTCGGCTTCTTCATCTCCTTCGCGATCAAGATGCCGCTCTGGCCGGTGCACACCTGGCTGCCTGCCGCGCACGTGCAGGCGCCGACGGCCGGTTCGGTCGTGCTGGCCGCGGTGCTGCTGAAGCTCGCCGATTACGGTTTTCTGCGCTTCTCGCTGCCGATGTTCCCGGTGGGCAACCTCGTGGTCGGCCCCTGGGCGATGTGGCTCGCGGTGATCGCGATCATCTGGACGTCGCTGGTGGCGCTGGTGCAGACCGATATCAAGCGCGTCATCGCCTATAGCTCGGTCGCGCACATGGCCGTCGTGCTGCTCGGGATTTTCTCGGGCACGCAGCAGGGCATCGAGGGCGGTATCTTCATGGTTGTCGCGCACGGTTTCACCTCGGCGGCGCTGTTCCTCGCGGTGGGTGTGGTCTACGACCGGATGCATACGCGTGAGATCTCGGCCTATGGCGGCCTCGTGAAGCGCATGCCCGCCTATGCGACGATCTTCATGTTCTTCACGATGGCCAATGTCGGCCTTCCCGGCACCGCCAATTTCGTCGGCGAGTTCCTGATCCTCGTGGGCGTCTTCCAGGTGAATACCTGGGTTGCGCTCTTCGCCACGACGAGCGTGATCCTGTCGGCGGCCTATGCGCTCTGGCTCTATCGCCGGGTCGTCTTCGGCGATCTGATCAAAGAGAGCCTGCGCTCGATCACCGACCTGAGCACGCGCGAAAAATGGATCTTCGCGCCGCTGGTCGCGATGACGTTGCTGCTCGGCGTCTATCCCGATCTGGTGACCAACATCATCGGGCCGTCGGTGACGCAACTCGTCCAGAACTATCACGATGCCTTGCCGGACAACCTTCTGTCCGACCTGGTCGAACACTGAGGAGCTGAGGGATGACTTCTGCGGATTTCTCGATCGTCCTTCCGGAGTTTTTGCTCGCCGTTTACGCGATGGTGGCGCTGCTCGCGGGTGTGTGGTTCGGCAAGGACAAGCTTGCGCCGACCCTGCTGTGGATCACCTCCGGCGTCATGCTGGTGATCGCGGCCTGGATCGGTCTGGCCGAGGTTGGCTCGCATGAGGCCTTCGGTGGCCTCTTCATCGACGACGCGTTCTCGCGCTTCACCAAGGTGATGATCCTCGTCTCGGCTGCGCTGGTTCTCGCAATGGGCACCGATTACATGCAGCGCCGCGGGCTGCTGCGCTTCGAATACCCGATCCTTGCGACGCTGGCCGTCATCGGCATGATGATGATGGTCTCGGCGGGCAACCTGATGTCGCTCTACATGGGGCTCGAGCTGCAATCGCTCGCGCTCTACATCGTGGCCGCGCTGCGCCGCGAGAGCGAGAAGAGCTCGGAAGCGGGTCTGAAGTACTTCGTGCTCGGCGCGCTGTCCTCGGGCATCCTGCTCTACGGCGCCTCGCTGACCTACGGCTTCGCGGGCACCACGCAATTCGCGGGTATCATCGGGGTGGTTCAAGAAGGTCACCTGCCGATCGGCCTTCTGTTCGGCATGGTCTTCCTGATCGCCGGTCTCGCCTTCAAGGTCTCGGCGGTGCCGTTCCACATGTGGACGCCCGACGTCTATGAAGGTTCGCCCACGCCGGTCACCGCCTTCTTCGCCACCGCGCCGAAAGTCGCCGCGATGGCGCTGATCGCACGGCTCGTCTTCGACGCCTTCGGTCAGGTGCCGGCGGAGTGGGGCCAGATCCTCGCGCTGCTTGCGGGCCTGTCGATGGTCTGGGGCTCGGTCGCGGCGATCGGTCAGACGAACATCAAACGCCTGATGGCCTATTCCTCGATCACCCATATGGGCTTCGTGCTGCTGGGCCTCTCGGCGGGCACCGCCGAGGGCGTGCAGGCGATGCTGACCTATATGGCGATCTACGTGACGATGAATGTCGGCGTCTTCGCCTTCATGCTCTCGATGGAGCGTGACGGCCAGCCGGTGACCGATATCAAGTCGCTGAACCAATATGCCCGTCAGGATCCGACCAAGGCGCTGGCGATGCTGGTACTGCTGTTCTCGCTCGCGGGCGTGCCGCCGTTCCTGGGCTTCTTCGCCAAGTTCGCGGTGCTGCAGGCGGCGCTGCATGCGGGCTATATCTGGCTCGTGCTGCTGGGCGTGATCGCCTCGGTCGTGGCGGCCTTCTACTACCTACGGATCGTGTTCTACATGTATTTCGGCAAAGAGACGGACCCGCTGGACAACCGGATGCCCGCGATCCAATGGGGGCTTCTGATGGTCTCCGCGCTGGCGATGCTGCTCGGTATCTTCAACCTCTTCGGCATCGAGGGCGCAGCCCAGGCTGCGGCGGCGGCTCTTGTCAACTGAGCGCGATGACTGGCCCGAGGGTGTGGCGCGACATGTCCTGCCCTCGGTCGATAGCACCATGGATGAAGCGGCCCGGCTAGCGCCGGGCCTCTCCGGTTCAGCGTGGATCTTTGCGCATGAGCAGACCGCGGCCCGCGGTCGGCGCGGCCGTGCCTGGCGCGCGCCCACGGGCAATTTCTCGGCGACGCTGGTGATGCGGCCCGAGGGCGGGCTGGGGCAGGCGGCGCTCTATTCCTTCGTCGCGGCCTTGGCGCTCGAGGCGGCGCTCGCCCATGTCGGAGGCCCGCATGCGCGGCTCTCGATCAAATGGCCCAATGACGTGCTGCTGAGCGGTGGCAAGATCGCGGGTATCCTGCTGGAGAGCCTGCGCGGCGGCGATCAGATCGCGATCGGCATCGGGGTGAACCTCGCGCAGGCGCCCGACCGCAGCGAGGTCGAGCCCGAGGCGATGGCCCCGGTCAGCCTGATTGGCGAGACCGGGATGCGGATCGCTCCGGTCGACTTCCTGCCGATGCTGGCGCAGGCCTTCGATCACTATGACCGACAGTTCCGCGATTACGGCTTCGACGCGATCCGCAATGCGTGGCTCGCCCGCGCCGCGCGTCTGGGCGAAGAGATCACCGCCCGGGTCGGCAACGAGACCTATCGTGGCACCTTCGAGACCATCGACGAGACCGGGGCGCTTATCCTGACCACGCCCGAGGGCCGTCGCGCCATCTCGGCAGCGGATATCTTTTTCTGAGCGGAAAGGGGGAGCCATGCTTCTCTGCATCGACTGCGGTAACACCAATACGGTCTTTTCGGTCTGGGACGGGACGGATTTCGTCGCCACATGGCGGATGGAGACCAATCACCAGCGCACGGCGGACGAATATTTTCTCTGGCTGTCGGGCATGATGCGCGTGCAGGAGATCGCGGGCGAAATTACCGAGGTGATCATCTCCTCGACCGTGCCGCGGGTCGTGTTCAATCTGCGGGTCCTGTCGAACCGGTATTTCAACTGCCGGCCGCTCGTGGTTGGCAAGCCCGAATGCCGTCTCCCGGTCGAGCCGCGCGTCGATCCGGGCACGACGGTCGGGCCGGATCGCCTCGTGAACACGGTTGCGGGTTATGACCGGCATGGCGGCGATATCGTCGTCGTCGATTTCGGCACCGCGACCACCTTCGACGTGGTGGCCTCCGACGGCGCCTATATCGGCGGCGTGATCGCACCCGGCGTCAACCTCTCGCTCGAGGCGTTGCACGCGTCCGCCGCCGCCCTACCTCATGTCGACGTGACGATGCCCGAAAAGGCCATCGGCACGAATACCGTCGCCTGTATCCAATCGGGCGTTTTCTGGGGCTATATCGGCCTCGTCGAAGGCGTCGTGCGCCAAATCCGGCTCGAACGCGACCGCCCGATGAAAGTCATCGCGACCGGCGGTCTGGCCGAACTGTTCTCGCAGGGCTTTGACCTCTTTGACAGTGTAGATTACGACCTTACCATGCACGGCCTTCGCCTCCTCAACGACTATAACAAGGATCTTCCCGCGTGAGTGACAGACTGATCTACCTCCCCCTCGGCGGTGCCGGCGAAATTGGCATGAACGCCTATGTGTACGGCTACGGCCCAGAGGGGAAAGAGCGGCTGATCGTTGTCGATCTGGGCGTGACTTTCCCGGATATGGACGGCACGCCCGGCGTCGATCTGATCTTCGCCGATCTCGAATGGCTGGAAGCGAATGCCGACCGGATCGACGCGATCTTTATCACCCACGCCCATGAAGACCATATCGGCGCGCTGCCCCATGTCTGGAACAAGCTGCGCAAGCCGGTCTATGCGCGGGCCTTCACCGGCCGCATCGGTCAGCTGAAGCTGGAAGAGGCGGGGATCCCGCCCGAGACGATCCAGATCGTCGAGCCGCGCCCGAAGGTGATCGAAGCCGGTCCGTTCAAGGTGCAATTCGTGCCGATCTCGCACTCGATCCCCGAAAGCTCCGGCCTCATCATCGACACGCCCGCCGGGCGCGTTGTCCATACGGGTGATTTCAAGCTCGACGGCAACCCGATCGTGGGCGAGCCCTTCGAGCCCGAGATGTGGCATGCCATCGCCAAAGAGGGCGACGGTGTGAAGGTTCTGGTGAGCGATTCCACGAATGTCTTCTCGCCGCTGCCGGGCCGGTCGGAGGCCACGCTGGCCGAGCCGATCTCGGAACTGATCCGCGCCCAGACCGGCATGGTCGTCGCGACCACCTTCGCCTCGAACGTCGCGCGCCTGAAGACGCTCGCCGAGGCGGGCAAGGCTGCGGGCCGCTCGGTCTGCCTGCTGGGCCGTGCGATGAAGCGTATGGTCTCGGTCGCGGAAGAAACCGGGGTGCTCAAGGGCATGCCCGGCACGATCTCGGCGGAAGAGGCGAGCGATGTGCCGCGCCAGAACCTGATGCTGATCGTGACCGGCTCTCAGGGCGAGCGCCGCGCGGCCTCGGCCCAGCTGAGCCGTGGCAAATATCTGGGTCTCGAGCTGAAAGAGGGCGACACATTCCTGTTCTCCTCGAAGACCATTCCGGGCAACGAGCGCGGCGTGATCCGCATCATGAACGCGTTCTCTGAGATGGGCGTCGACGTGGTGGACGATCACGGCGGGCTCTATCACGTCTCGGGCCACGCGAACCGCCCCGATCTGGAAGCCGTCCATGAACTGCTCGCGCCGAAGATGCTGATCCCGATGCATGGCGAGCACCGTCACCTGCGCGAGCACGCGAAGCTGGCCTCGGATAAGGGCATCGCGTCAGAAGTCGCGACGAACGGCACGATGATCGACCTGACCGGCAAGACGCCGAAAGTCGTCGAATATATCGAAGCGGGCCGCACTTACCTCGACGGTTCGGTGCAGATCGGCGCGATGGATGGCGTGGTGCGGGACCGGATGCGTATGGCGCTGAACGGGCTGTGCCTTGTGACCCTGATCCTCGACGAGGAAGACCAGCCCCTAGGTGAGCCCTGGGTCGAGCTGAACGGTCTGCCGAAACTGGGCCGCTCGGGCGCGCCGCTGGCGGAGACGATCGAAGACGAGATGACGCAATATCTCGAACGCGCTTCGATCAAGGTCCTCAAAAATGACGACAAGATCGACGAGGGCCTGCGTCGCATCGCGCGTCAGGTCTCGATGGAAGAGATCGGCAAGAAGCCCGAAGTGATCGTCGTCACCAGCCGCCTGACCGAGTGAGCGCGGCTCCGCGCCCGAAAGGGCGCGGATCGCCCTAGGCGCAAGCGGGCAGGGGCGCGCGCGATCCCTAAAGACAAAGAAAAACCCCGCCGGAGGAAGCCTCCGGCGGGGATATTTTTTCCAATACGAAAGCCTCAGCTGTCCGCTTTGTCCTCGGCGGTCTCCTCAACCGCGCCGGGGCGGAAGGAGACGGTGAGGAAGTCCGGGACGTGATCGCCCATGCCCACGACTTCGTTGTCGCGCTCGCGGCGATTGCGGCCACCGCGCGACCGGCGGGCATTGCCGCCCTCGTCGGAAGACTGGCTGCGCGATTGCGGCTTCGGAGCGCTCGCGGCCTCGGGGGCTGCTTCGCTGCGGGCCTCTTCGGGCTGAGCCTCGGCTTTCTTGGGCACCTGCTCTTGCTCCTGCTGCTCCTGCGGCGCGGCGCTTTGCGGCTGCTGCGTCTCTTCGCTGCGCTGGTCGCGTTTCGACCCACGCCCGCCACGATCCCGGCTGCGCCCGCCGCGCGAACGACCGCCCTTGGCGTCTTCGCGCTTGCGCGCCGGTTGCTTCGCACCTTCGGACAGTTCGAAATCTTCGGGCGGCTCGGCGCGCGGGATTTCCTGCTCGACGAGGCTTTCGATCTGACCGAGGAATTTCTCGTCCGACGGGACCGCGATCGAGATCGCCGTGCCCTTGCGACCCGCGCGACCCGTGCGGCCGATCCGGTGGACGTAATCCTCGGCATGCATCGGCAGGTCGTAGTTGAAGACGTGGCTCACCGAGGGCACGTCGAGACCGCGCGCCGCCACGTCGGAGGCGATCAGCAGCTTGAGCTTGCCATCGCGGAAATTCTCGAGCGTGCGCGTGCGCTGGCTCTGGTCGAGGTCGCCATGGATCGGGGCGGCGTCGAAGCCGTATTTCTGCAGGCTCTTGGCGACGATATCGACATCGACCTTGCGGTTACAGAAGACGATCGCATTGGTGCAGGCCTCGCCCTCGGCCGAGATCACCGCGCGCAGCAATTCGCGCTTGGCCTTGGCCGTCTGGTCGCGGCGCGCCGGTTCGATCTGGATCAGCTTCTGGGTAATGTTCGCACCCGTTGTCGCCTGACGCGCAACTTCGACCCGCGTCGGCGCATGCAGGAAGGTGTTGGTGATCCGCTCGATTTCCGGGGCCATCGTGGCCGAGAAGAACAGCGTCTGGCGCGTAAACGGCGTCAGCTGGAATATGCGCTCGATATCCGGGATGAAGCCCATGTCGAGCATCCGGTC
>NZ_DFRG01000261.1:0-5057 GCF_002378135.1 Thioclava sp. UBA3469 | reverse complement strand
CCGCCGCCGCCGCGCCGATCCCGGCCCCGGTGAAGCCGGACTCCGACAGTGGCGTGTCGCGGATGCGATCCTCGCCGAATTCGTCCATCAACCCTTTGGAGACCGCGTAGCACCCGCCGTAAGCGCCCACATCCTCGCCCATCAGGAAGACGCGCTCGTCGCGGGTCATCGCGTCGCGGATGGCCTGCTTGACCGCCTCGCGATAGGTCATCTCGACGGTCTCGGCGCTGGGTTCGGGCGGTGCGGGCGGCGTGGGGCGGTCCTCTGCCATGACATGGCGGGTGAGCGTCTCGAGCGGCTCCCACTCGCTCGCCTCGGCATAGGCGACGGCAGCGGCGATCTCATCCTCGACGTCCGCCTCGATCTGCGCGACCGCCTCGGGATGCATCAGCCCGCTCTTGTAAAGCCAGGTCTGGAACCGTACGATCGGCCCCTTCTCGCGCCACGCGGCCACCTCGTCCTTGTCGCGATAGAGCTGGGCGTCGAACATCGAATGCGCCCGGAAGCGATAGGTCAGACATTCGAGAAAATAGGGTTTGCCGGTCTCGCGGATCGCGGCGAGCGCGCGGCGGGTGGCCGCCTCGACCGCGACCACATCCATCCCGTCGACCTGTTCCGTCACCGTGCCATAGGCCGCCGCCTTGCGCCTTATGTCGGTCTCGGCCTCTGTCCGCGCCAGGGCCGAGCCCATCGCGTAGCCGTTATTCTCGCACACGAACAGCACCGGCAGCGACCAGAGCTGCGCGAGGTTCATCGACTCGTGGAACTCGCCCTCGGCCACCGCGCCTTCGCCGAAGAAGCAAGCGGTCACGTTTGGCGCACCCATCATCCGGTCGCGCAGCGCGAGGCCCACGGCCAGCGGCAGCCCTCCCCCCACGATCGCATTGCCGCCATAGAAATTGCGCTCGGCGTCGAAGATATGCATCGAGCCGCCCCGCCCGCCCGAGGCGCCGGTGGCTTTGCCATACATCTCGGCCATCACGCGCTCCATCGGCACGCCGCGCACCAGCGCATGGCCGTGTTCGCGATAGGTCGCCACGACGCGATCCTCGGGGCCAAGGCGCGGGATCACGCCCGAGGCCACCGCCTCCTCGCCATCGTAGAGATGCAGGAAGCCGCGGATTTTCTCCTGCGTGTAGAGCTCGGCGCATTTATCCTCGAAGTGGCGCACACGGATCATCGCCGTGAGCAATTCGCGGATGTGGTCATGGGTCAGATGCGGTTTGTCGGCAGTCATGTCTCGTCACTCTCCAGCGTCGAAATATCGCCTTCCGGCAGGCCCAGTTCGCGCGCTTTCAGCAGACGGCGCATGATCTTGCCCGAACGGGTCTTCGGCAGGGTTTTGCGGAACACCACCTCGCGCGGGGCGACCGCCGCGCCGAGCTTTTTGCGCGCGAGGCCCCGGATGTCGCGTTCGAGGTCTTCCGATGGCTCGAAGCCCGGATTGAGCGCGACATAGGCCTTCACGACCTCGCCCGCGGTCTCGTCCGGCAGGCCGATCACGGCAGCCTCGGCCACCGCCGGGTGCTCGATCAACGCGCTTTCGACCTCGAAGGGACCGATCAGGTGACCGGAAGATTTGATGAGATCGTCAGCGCGTCCGACGAACCAGAAATAGCCCTCCGCATCGCGCATCGCGAGATCGCCCGAGAGATACCAGCCATCCACGAAACACTTCTTGTAGCGCGCCTCTTCGTGCAAGTAAGCGCGCATCATCGAGGGCCAGCCCGGGCGCAGCGCCAATTCGCCGATCTCGCCGGGTTTGCACTCGCGTAGCCCATCATCGACACGCTCCACGATCCCCGCCTCGATCCCCGGCAGCGGCTTGCCCATCGAGCCGGGATGCACATCCATCGCGCGGGTATTGGCGATCATGATGCCGCCGGTCTCGGTCTGCCACCAGTTGTCGTGGAAGGGTTTGCCGAA
This sequence comes from Thioclava sp. UBA3469, assembly GCF_002378135.1. NCBI lineage: Bacteria > Pseudomonadati > Pseudomonadota > Alphaproteobacteria > Rhodobacterales > Paracoccaceae > Thioclava > Thioclava sp. UBA3469. The sequence goes on along the minus strand of NZ_DFRG01000261.1, from coordinate 3,131 downwards.
GACCTCGTTGCCCCAAACCACGGCCTCGGGATTGAGCGGCTCGCCCACCGAAGCCATGAACCGCAGCGTCGAGAAATCGTAAGGCGCGGCTGCCTCCTTGCCTGCGCGCATCATCATGCGGATCGCGGTGGGCGCGGTGTACCAGACCTCGATCTGCTCGCGCTCGAGAATGCCATACCAGCGGTCGAGATCGAAATCGGCCTCGTCGATGACCATCCGCACCCGGGTCACAAGCGGCGAGATGATCCCGAAGGAGGTGCCCGTCACCCAGCCCGGATCGGCGGTGCACCAGTAGCGCGTGCCCGGCGTCAGCTCGAGCGCGTAGCGCCCTGCGGCGGCGTGCATCACGACTGCATTATGCACATGCACCGCACCTTTCGGGCGGCCCGTGGTGCCGGAGGTGAAATGGATCAGCGCGGGGTCTTCGGGGGCCGTGCGGACCGTCTCGAACTCCTCCGAGGCCGCCGCCATCGCCGGGCCGAGTGCGACGCAATCGTCGGGTGCATCGTCGCCGATGATAAGCACCAGTTTAAGGGAGGGGATTTCGTTGCGCCACGCAGCGATCTTGCGGCGATAGATCGAGGCGGTCGTGATCAGCGCATTGGCCTCGCCGATCTCGAGCCGGGTGCGCAAGGGTTCAGGCCCGAAGGCGGAAAAGAGCGGCGAGAAGATCATCCCGGCTTTCAGCGTGCCCAGCGCGGCAACATAGAGATCGGGTACCCGCCCCGCGAGACCGAAGAGCCGGTCGCCCGGTTTCAGCCCATGGCTTGTCAGCACATTGGCGAAGCGCGCGGTCCGGGCGGCGAGATCGCCATAGCTCAGGCTTTCTCGCGCGCCGTCCTTGCCCAGCCACAGAATGGCCTCGTCACCGCCGTGCCCCGAGGCGACATGCCGATCCACCGCCTCGTAGGCGATGTTCAACCCGCCGTCGGGAAAGCCGTCGAGCATCGCCCGCGCGGTGTCCCATGTGAACGCCTCGCGGACCTCATCGGTCAGCGTAGCGGCTGCCCGTTCGGCATCCGACTTCTGGATAATCGCCCAAGTCATCACGCCTCCTCCCAAGGTGATGCCAGTCGATGGGCCGCCCCCTGTCACGAACGGCCATGATCTTCCCTAGGCGTAGACAGGAGGCAGTTTCATTGATGTGGCTCAACGCGGGAGCGGAAATTATCTGCGGGTTGCGCGCGATACGACCAGATGCCCCAGCAGCGGCGGCAGCAGGCTCATCGCCCCGGCGAGCGTCAGCCCCGCGATTCCGGGCGACGGCAGCTGCAGCACATCGGAGAGCCCCGGCAGCCACAGCGCCCCGGCGATCAGCACGAGACACAGGACAAGCGCCCCCCAGACATAGGGGTTGCGCGTCACATCGTTGCGCAGGGCGTGGGTGTCGGCCTCGCGCATGTTGAACACGTTCCACAACTGGCCCAGCGCGAGTGTGACGAAGGCCACGGTGACGGCGGCGGCGGGCGCAAGCTGCAAACCATAGAGCGCGCCCCCGAAAGCCAGCATCGTCGCCAGCGTCACGATGACCCCGAGCGCAATGATGCGCCCCCATTCCCTGCGTGCGAGGATCGGCTCGGCGCGGTCACGGGGCGGGCGGCGCATCTCATGGCCGTCCCCATGCCCCAAACCGAGCGCCAGCGCGGGGAAGACATCGGTGACGAGATTGAGAAACAGGATCTGCAGCGGCAGGAGCGGTGAAGGAAGCCCCACTCCCACGGCGATCCCGACCACAAGGATCTCCGAGAGATTGCACGACATCAGGTAGACGATGAATTTGCGGATATTACCGAAGATCACCCTGCCCTGTCGCACCGCCTCGACGATGGTCGCGAAATCGTCGTCCTTGAGCACCATATGCGCGGCCTCGCGGGCGACCTGGGTGCCGCGCTGGCCCATCGCGATGCCGATATCGGCTTTCTTCAGCGCCGGCGCGTCATTCACCCCGTCGCCCGTCATCGCGACAGTCTCCCCCTCGCGCTGATAGAAGCTGACGAGGTCCAGCTTCGTCGCCGGAGCCACGCGGGCGAAGACGCTGGCCTTGCGCAGGCGGTCGAGCGTTTCCTCCGGGGCGTTTTCCAGATCGAGCCCGGTGAGGTCTCGCCCCTCGATCGCCACCGCGCCGTTTCCGCTGATCCCGGCATCCTTCGCGATGCGCGCGGCGGTCTCGGCATGATCGCCCGTCAGCATGATCACCCGGACCCCGGCGCTCTGGCAGGCCGCGATCGCGGGGGGCACATCCTTGCGCAACGGATCGGCGAGGCAGGCAATCGCGACAAGCGTCAGCCCCTCATAGGGCGCGTCCTCCGTCCCGTCCGTCCGCTTCATCGCGAGGCCGATCCCACGCAGCCCCTCGCTCGCGGCGTCCGCGTTCCGCGCGATCCAGTCCGCCTTGGCTTCGGCGCTCAGAGGGCGCGGGCCTTCCGCCCCCAGAACCTCGGAGCAAGAGGCGATCACCGCCTCGGGCGCGCCCTTCACTGCATAGAGCGCGCCCCCGTCCGGCAACGCATGGACGGTCGCCATCATCAGGCTATCGCTCTCGAAAGCATGTTGGAGCAGGCGTGGCTCCGCTTCGTCCTCGGTCACCCCCGCCTGTCGTGCCGCACTCAGCAAGGCCAGCTCGGTCGGGTCGCCGATCCGGCCCTCATCGCCGTCGCCCAGCTCGGCATTGTTGCACAACATGCCGATCTTCAACGCCGCTCGCAGACGGTCCTCCGCGAGACCGGTCTCCGGCCCATCCAGATCCACGCTCCCCCCGTCGAGCAAGACCTGCACCACGCTCATCCGGTTCTCGGTCAGTGTCCCGGTCTTGTCCGTCAGGATCAGCGTCGTCGCCCCGAGCGTCTCGACCGAGGACAGGCGGCTGATCAGGGCATTGCGCTGCACCATGCGCCACATCCCGCGCGCAAGCGACAAGGTGGCCACAACAGGGATGCCTTCGGGGATCGCGGCCACGGCAAGGGCGACCCCGGTCTGGATCATACTGGTGAGCGGGTGGCCCTGCGCCAGCCCCGTGATGATGATCGCGACTGCAAGAACGATCGTCAGCCAGACCAGTCGCTGCCCGAGCCGCGTCAACTGGTGTTCGAGCGGTGTGGGTTCCGTGCTGGCCGCCATCGCAAGCTGGCTGA
>NZ_DFRG01000263.1:0-4781 GCF_002378135.1 Thioclava sp. UBA3469 | reverse complement strand
CGATGCAAGTCAGGCCGAGGTCACGACGCAACCCGCGCCGGAGACCGAGGGTGTCGTGCGTTCGGAGCCGCCGGCGAAGCCGCTGGACGGGGTTGGCCTGTCCACCACGCAAGCGCCCGAGACGACCGGCGTCGGCAATGTTGAAAGCGATAGCGACGCGACGGAGGCTGACCCGATCCAGCAGTGAGCTCGGACGGGTCGCGCGCGGCTGCATCGCTCCCGTTTCCGTGAGCCGCTGGCCTTTTCCCGCCCTTTCACCGTCTTAGCGTCTTCTCGCCCGCGACAGGCAATCCGCTGGACATTCACGCTCAGCGGTTTCATCTAGTACGCGTCTAAGAAAACCGGGAGGGCACAATGGCACAGCGGGTCGCACGAAACGAACTGCAGGTGGCGGTCGAACTGGCCGCCTTCATCGAGGATCAGGCTTTGCCGGGGACCGGCGTCGCGCCGGAGCGCTTCTGGGAGGGGCTGTCGGACCTGCTGCATACGCAGGGGCAGAAGAACCGCGCGCTGCTGGAGACGCGCGAGGCGATGCAGTCCAAGCTCGACGACTGGCATGCGCATCACCGCGCCGAAGGCTTTGATTTCGAAGACTATAAATCCTTCCTGAAAGAGATCGGCTACCTCCTGCCCGAAGGCGACGACTTCAAGATCGAGACGCCGGAAACCGATCCCGAATTCGCCACCGTCTGCGGTCCGCAGCTCGTCGTGCCGATCACCAATGCGCGCTATGCGCTCAATGCCGCGAATGCGCGCTGGGGCAGCCTTTACGACGCGCTTTACGGGACCGACGCGCTTGGCGATCTGCCGCAGGGCAAGGGCTATGACCCCGAACGTGGCGCCCGCGTGATCGAGCGTGCGAAGGCATTTCTCGACGAGGCGGTGCCGCTTGCAGGCGGCAGCTGGACCGGCGTGACCGCGCTGCGCGTCGAGAACGGCGTCTTCTTCGTGGAGAACGCGGTGGGCGAAACCGGGCTGGCCGATCCGGCGCAGTTCCTCGGGTTCAACATTTCCGACGAGGGCGCGCTGTCCGAGGTCCTGCTGGAAAATAACGGGCTGCATCTCGTGATCGAGATCGACCCTACCACCGAAGTCGGTCAGGCCGATCCCGCCGATATCGCCGATGTCATCCTCGAGGCCGCGATCAGCACGATCATGGATTGCGAGGACTCGGTCGCCTGCGTCGATGCCGAAGACAAGGTTCAGGCCTATGGCAACTGGCTGGGCCTGATGAAAGGCGATCTGCGCGAAAACGTCGTGAAGAACGGCGAGAAGACGGTCCGGCGGCTTGAAGGCGATTACCAGTTCACCGGGGGCGGTGGCGAGAAGATCACGCTGAAAGGCCGTTCGCTGATGCTGGTGCGCAATGTCGGCCACCTGATGACCACGCCCGCGATCCTGACCCGCGACGGCGAAGAGGCCTTCGAGGGGCTGATGGACGCGATGGTCACCACGCTTTGTGCGATGCATGACCTCAAGAAGACCGAAGGCCCGCGCAACTCGGTCACCGGCTCGGTCTATGTGGTGAAGCCGAAGATGCACGGCCCCGAAGAGGTCGCCTTCGCGACCGAGATCTTCGACAAGGTCGAGGAGGTTCTGGGCCTGCCGCGCTACACCGTTAAGCTGGGCATCATGGACGAGGAGCGCCGCACCTCGGTCAATCTCAAGGAATGCATCCGCGCCGCGAAGAACCGCGTGGCCTTCATCAACACGGGCTTCCTCGATCGCACGGGCGACGAGATCTACACCTCGATGCAGGCCGGTCCGATGCTCGCCAAGGGCGAGATGAAGGGTCAGCCGTGGATCGAAGCCTATGAGGATCGCAACGTCGATATCGGGCTCGCGTGCGGGCTGGCGGGCAAGGCGCAGATCGGCAAAGGCATGTGGGCGATGCCCGACCGGATGGCCGATATGCTCGAGGCCAAGGTCAATCACCCGCTGGCGGGTGCGAACTGCGCCTGGGTGCCGTCGCCGACGGCGGCCACGCTGCATGCCACGCATTACCATAAGGTCGATGTGAAGCGTCGCCAGCAGGAGATCGCCGCGATGAGCCGCCCGGCGCGGCTCGACGATCTGCTGACGATCCCGCTCGCACGCGGCAAGAACTACTCGGAAGAGGAAATCCGCACCGAGATCGAGAACAACGCGCAGGGCATCCTCGGCTATGTCGTGCGCTGGGTCGATCAGGGGGTGGGTTGCTCCAAGGTGCCCGACATCCACGACGTGGGCCTGATGGAAGACCGCGCGACCTGCCGGATTTCCAGCCAGGCGATTGCGAACTGGCTCGAACATGGGTTGGTGAGCGAAGGTCAGGTGATGGAGGCGCTGCGCAAGATGGCCAAGGTCGTCGACCGCCAGAACGAGGGCGACCCGAACTACCGCCCGATGGCGCCCGGCTATGACGGCTTCGCCTTCCAGGCGGCCTGCGATCTGTGCTTCCTCGGAACGGTCCAACCCTCGGGTTATACGGAACCGGTGCTGCATCAGCGCCGCCTGCAAGTGAAGGAGGAACGCGCATGATCTCGCTCGAACAAGCGCAGAAGATGATCGACACCGCGCTCGCGCAAGGTGTGGAAGACGAACTGAAACCGCTCTCGGCGATCGTGCTGGATGCGGGCGGCCACCCGCTGGCTTTCGCGCGCGCCGATGGCGCGGCGCCGGGCCGCTTCGAGATCGCGCGCGCCAAGGCTTACGGCGCGGTGATGCTGGGCATGGGCGGCAAGGCGCAGATGGCGCGGGCCGAGGCGCAGGCCTATTTCATGGCCGCGGTGAATGGCATCTATGACGGCAAGACCTGTCCGGTGCCCGGCGGCGTGCTGATCCGCGACGAGAGCGGCGCTGTGATCGGCGCGATGGGCGTCACCGGCGATACCTCGGACAATGATGCGAAAGTGGCCGTGGCTGGGATCGAGGCTGCGGGCTTTACTGCCGAGGACTGAGCCTCTCGCAAGGTTCGATTTCGGGCGGTCCGGCAGGCGATGCCGGGCCGCCCGCGTCGTCTTGGTCCCCGCTCGGGCCCCGCTCTGCCCGCGCTCGGGCCATTGACGCGCCCGGCGCGCTCTGGCAGGGGAGAGCGCAAATAAGGACAATGAGAATGCACCTGTTTTCCGACATCCGCGCCGCGGTGATTGCGGCACTCGATCAGATGGTTTCCGAGGGCGCGCTGCCCGAGGGGCTGGACTACGCAAACGTCGCGGTGGAGCCGCCGCGCGATCCGCTGCATGGCGACATGGCGACCAACGCCGCGATGGTGCTGGCAAAGCCCGCCAAATCGAAGCCGCGCGACATCGCCGAGACGCTGGCGGGCAAGCTGGCCGCAGATGACCGGATCGTCAGCGCCGATGTGGCCGGTCCCGGCTTCATCAACCTGCGCCTCGATCCGAAGGTCTGGGCGGATGTGACCCACGCCGTGCTGAAAGAAGGCGCGGATTACGGGCGTTCCGATCTGGGCAAGGGTGTGAAGGTCAACGTGGAGTATGTCTCCGCGAACCCCACTGGCCCGATGCATGTCGGCCATACGCGCGGGGCCGTGTTCGGCGATGCGCTGGCGAGCCTGCTGGACTTCGCGGGCTATGACGTCACGCGGGAATATTACATCAACGATGGCGGCGCGCAGGTCGATGTGCTCGCCCGGTCCGCCTATGAGCGCTATCGCGAAGCCTGTGGCCTTGAGCCGGAAATTCGCGAGGGGCTTTACCCGGGCGATTACCTGATCCCGGTCGGCGAGGCGATCAAGGCCAAGTATGGCGAGAGCCTGCTCGACAAGCCCGAGGAAGACTGGCTCGAAGATATCCGCGAATTCGCGACCGAGCAGATGATGGAGATGATCCGCGGGGATCTCGCCTGTCTCGGCGTGAAGATGGATGTGTTCTCTTCCGAGAAATCGCTCTACGGGACCGGCCAGATCGAGGCGGCGCTCAAGCGGCTCGAGGATCTGGGGCTGATCTACGAGGGCGTGCTCGACCCGCCGAAGGGAAAGCTGCCCGAGGATTGGGAAGAGCGCGAGCAGACGCTGTTCCGCTCGACCGATTATGGCGATGACGTGGACCGTCCGGTGAAGAAGTCGGATGGCTCGTGGACCTATTTCGCGCCCGATATCGCCTATCACTGGACCAAGATCGACCGTGGTTACGATCTGCTGATCGACGTCTTCGGCGCCGACCATGGCGGCTATGTGAAGCGGATGAAGGCGGCCGTGGCTGCGCTCTCCGATCGCAGGGTGACGCTCGACATCAAGCTGATCCAGCTGGTGAAGCTGTTCAAGAATGGCGAGCCCTTCAAGATGTCGAAGCGCGCGGGCACGTTTGTCACGCTGCGCGACGTGGTCGAGCAGGCGGGCGCGGATGTGACCCGCTTCCACATGCTCACCCGCAAGAACGACGCGCCGCTGGATTTCGATTTCGACAAGGTGCTGGAACAGTCCAAGGACAACCCGGTCTTCTACGTCCAATATGCGCATGCGCGGGTCTGCTCGGTGCTGCGCAAGGCGGCGGAAGCGGGCTGGGATATGTCCGACGCACGTCTGGCCGAGGTCGATCTGTCCGGCGACTGGCATCCGTCCGAGCTGGAACTGGTCAAGAAGATCGCCGAATGGCCGCGTCTTCTGGAGATCGCGGCGCGCGCGAACGAGCCGCACCGGGTGGCGTTCTACCTCTACGATCTCGCCTCGGACCTTCACAGCCTGTGGAACCGTGGCAATGACGAGCCGGCCCTGCGCTTCCTGCAGGATGGCAATGAGGCCGCATCGGCGGCGAAAATCGCCCTTGCCCGTGCCAGCGCCG
>NZ_DFRG01000025.1:2416-2632 GCF_002378135.1 Thioclava sp. UBA3469 | reverse complement strand
GGCGATCTTCATCTCGCTGCAGCTGACCGGCAACCCGATCCCGGGTCTTGGCCTGTTCTCGAACGACGTCAACACCGGCGCGCCGATCCTGTCGACGCTGAACGACACCGTCGAGGCTCTGGGCTTCGCGTCCTACACCGGCCAGCATGACACCACGCTGAACATGTTCCTGTTCACCATGACGCTGATGATCGGTACCGCCGGTCTGCCCCACGT
>NZ_DFRG01000025.1:1347-2110 GCF_002378135.1 Thioclava sp. UBA3469 | reverse complement strand
CGGTACCGCCGGTCTGCCCCACGTCATCGTGCGCTTCTTCACCGTTCCGAAGGTCGCCGACGCGCGTTCCTCGGCGGGTTGGGCGCTGGTGTTCATCGCGCTTCTCTACCTGACCGCTCCGGCTGTGGGTGCAATGGCGCGTCTGAACCTCGTTTCGACCTTCTACCCGAATGGCGTGAACGAGCCGGCCGTGGAAATGACCGCGATCGAGAACGACCAGAACCTCGCTTGGGTGCGTAACTGGGCCCAGACCGGTCTTCTGTCCTTCGACGACAAGAACGGCGACGGCCGCATCGAGTACAATGCGAGCGACGCCAACGAACTTACCGTGAACCGCGACATCATCACGCTCGCCAACCCCGAGATCGCCAACCTGCCGGGTTGGGTGATCGCGCTGGTGGCGGCCGGTGGTCTGGCTGCGGCTCTGTCGACGGCGGCTGGTCTTCTGATGGCGATCTCGTCGGCGGTCTCGCACGACCTGATCAAGTCGCAGATCAATCCGGGCATCTCGGAAAAAGGCGAGCTTCTGGCCGCCCGTATCTCGATGGCCGTGGCGATCGTTGTGGCGACCTATCTGGGTCTGAACCCGCCCGGCTTCGCGGCGCAGACGGTGGCTCTGGCCTTCGGTCTGGCAGCGTCGTCGATCTTCCCGGCACTGATGATGGGCATCTTCACGAAGCGCATCAACAACACCGGTGCTGTTGCAGGCATGCTCACGGGTCTCGCGACCACGCTGATCTACATCTTCCTGCACAAGGGCTGG
>NZ_DFRG01000025.1:0-1032 GCF_002378135.1 Thioclava sp. UBA3469 | reverse complement strand
ACAAGGGCTGGTTCTTCATCCCGGACACCAACACGTTCACGGATGCGAACCCGATGATCCTCTCGATCAAGTCGACCTCCTTCGGGGTTATCGGCGCGGTCCTGAACTTCATCGTGGCCTATGTCGTGTCGAACGCGACCAAGGAGACCCCGGAAGATATCCAGGAGCTCGTCGAGTCGATCCGCGTGCCGAAAGGCGCCGGTGCGGCAGTCGATCACTGAGACAGCGGCGCGGGACGGGGTTCGCCTCGTCCCGACCTCTGACGCTTCGGCAGGCGCCCTTCGGGGCGCCGCCACCACCCAAAGGACAAGATCATGGCCGCCGATCTGACCCCGATCCTCGCATTTCTCGAAGGCGTCCACCCTTACGACAATCTGTCGCGCAACGAGCTGGAGCATGTCGCCAGTTCCTTCCGCCGCAGAGAATTGCCCGCGGGCGAGACCGTCTATTCCTATCGCGAGCCGCTCAAGGGCATCTACCTGATCAAGCGCGGCGCGGTCGAAGTCACCGATCAGAACGGGGCGCTGGTCTCGATCCTCGGTGCGCGCAACACCTTTGGCGAGCGCGGGCTGATGCGCGACGGGCTGGCCGCGACCACCGCGCGCACCACAGCCGAGACCGTGTTGCTGGAGTTGCCGGTCGAAGAATTCCGCGAGCTGTCGCAAAATACCCCTGCCTTCGCGCGCTTCTTCAACCGGGTGCGCGGCGGCGAGACCCGCACCAATTCCATCGCGACGATGAAGATCGCCGATCTTCTGGCGCAGGAGCCGATGGGCTGCGCGCCCGAGACCACCGTGACCGAGGCTGCGCGGCAGATGCGCGATGCGCATATCTCCTCGCTCGGCGTGACCGATGGCGATGGCGGGCTGTTGGGCATCGTTACCGTGCGCGACCTGTCGAACAAGGTTCTGGCCGAAGGCCGCGCGCCCGATACGCCCGTGGGCGAGGTGATGACGCCCGATCCGGTGACGCTGACCCCCGAGGGGCTGGGCACCGACCTTCTGCATGTCATGCTGGAAAAGCGCGTCGGTC
>NZ_DFRG01000122.1:0-21403 GCF_002378135.1 Thioclava sp. UBA3469 | reverse complement strand
AGGGCCGGATCGAGCGGCTGGTGATCGTTGCGGCGCCGCGCGTCCTGGGCGAGATCCGTTCTGCACTGCATAAGGAAGTCTCCGATGTGGTGGTGGCCGAGATCGACAAGACGCTGACCAATCACCCGCGCGACGAGATCGAGAAGCTGGTGAAGGAAGAGCTCGCGACCGCCTGAGCCGCGCCTCGCCAAGATGACAGGAAAAGCGCCGTGCGGGTCTCGCGCGGCGCTTTTTCATTGGGGCTTGAGAGGGTAGTGGTGGGCTTTCCGCTGGCGGTCCTAGCGCCACCGATCGTTCAACCAGCCATGCGTCTCCGACCGTCTGTCGAGCGACGCAAAAACGCCGCGCGAGATCCGCGCGGCGTTTGATGGATGGGGAAGAACGAGGCGGCTCAGTCGTCGCTCTCGAGGCTCTGCTTGAGCGTTTCGATATCGGGGTCGCTGGCGCGCGGTACGATCCGATAGACGGCGTTGACGAAGCAGAACACGGCGAACCCGAGAAGGCCCACGCAGATCGCCCCGGTTAAGAACTGCCCGAACGGGTGTCCGCGCAGCCAGTCGAACACCTTGCCGAGGCCGCCCGCGCTGGAGGGATCGTAGCTATAAGCGGCATAGACGATCAGCGCGCCCATGATCGCGATCACCACGCCCTGCGCTACAAGCCCCGCCTGCAGCACGATATTGGCGCGCCGGGTGACCTCGTTGGCTTGCAGATGTTTCAGGTAGGCCTTGGTGATCCCCTTATAGAGATAGTAGCCGCCCGCGCCGATCACGATCAGCCCGATGACGCCAAGCGCGATACGTCCCATCGGTGCGCTCAGGATCGTGGAGACCAGTTTGCTCGTCCCGTTGTCGCCGCTGGCGCGGGCGACCAGAGTCGTCACGGCGATACCGCCGATGCCGAGATGGACGAGGCCACTTACGACGAGGCCGATCCGCGCGAACCAGCCTTTGATGTCATCGCCATAGGCTTCGAGGTCCCAAACCGCATCGACCACACGCCAGATCGCGTAAGCCGCCATGCCGAGCGCGATAGCGACCAGCAGCACGGCGCCCCAGCCGCTCGACAGCTTCTCGAGCACCTGCTTGGTGCCCTCGGCACTGCCGCCATGAAACAGCGACCAGAGCGAGACTCCGGCGACGACGAGATAGACCAGCCCGCGCCCCCCGTATCCCGTGCGCATCACGGGCACTGCCCAAGCGAAATCGTCGGGGTCGTGGCTGTCTGTAGCGGACATTGGCGGTCTCTCTCGGTACTGTGAATTGACGCAGACCCAATGCGTGGACAAGCGCACAGGTTCCCGTGAGGCGCGGCCTTTCCTTTCGCCCGCCAATCGGTCAGGGTCGCGCGGTTGAGAGAAGGGAATTTCGATGAACGAGGCGGTCAAGGGCTTCTGGGCGATGGTGACGGCCTGCGTCATCTGGGGGCTGTCGGGCCTTTATTACAAAATGCTCGACGGGATGCCGCCGATCGAGGTGCTTGCCCATCGCACGCTCTGGTCCTTCCTGTTCTTCGCGGTGATCCTCGGGCTGAAAGGCCGCCTTGGCGAGCTTTGGGTCGCGCTGGCGGAACGTCGCGGGCGCGGATCGCTGGTGATCGCGACAGCGGCGTTTATGATCTCGGCCAACTGGTTCACCTTCATCTGGTCGGTCCATTTCGGCCATGCGGTGCAGGCGTCGCTTGGCTATTACATCTTCCCGCTCGTCGCCGTCGTCCTCGGGCTGATCGTCTATCGCGAGGCGCTGAGCACGCGGCAATGGATGGCGGTCGCGCTGGCGGCCACGGCGGTCATCGTCCTGACGATCGGGCTGGGCGTGGCGCCTTGGGTCTCGTTGATCCTTGCCGCGACTTTCGGCACTTACGGGCTGATCAAGAAGGGGCTGCGCGCAGGTCCGATGGTCTCGGTCTGCGCCGAGGTGCTGTTGCTCTCGCCGGTCGCTTTGATCGTGCTCTGGGGCTATCACGCGGGTTGGTGGGGCAGCGCGCCCGGCGCGGGCCATTTCGGCGGCGACTGGAAGACGACGCTGCTTCTGATCTTCTCCGGCCCGCTGACCGGTACGCCTTTGCTGCTGTTTGCCTATGCGGCGCAGCGCGTGCGGATGGCGACCGTGGGGCTGGTGCAATATCTCAACCCGACACTGCAATTCGCGGTGGCGACGCTTGCCTTCGGCGAGACGGTCACGATCTGGCACGCGATTGCGCTGGGGCTGATCTGGACGGCGCTCGCGCTCTATTCCAGCGCCAACCTGCGGATGCGCCGCCCGCAGCCTGCGGCACAGCCCGCCACGCAGCGCGGTTTAGGCGAAAGCTGAGACGAGCGCGCTTTCCAGCTCCGCCACGCTATCGACCGTCACGACCAGCTCGCGCAGCGACGCATCCGCGAAGCCCTCGCCGATGATATGGTCGATCAGCGCCTCGAGCGGGGCCCAGTAGCCCTCGATATTGAGCAGATAGATCGGCTTCTCATGCAGGCCGATCTGGCGCCATGTCAGCACTTCGAACAGCTCATCGAGCGAGCCCGCACCGCCCGGCAGCACCACCACCGCATCGGCATTCATGAACATCACCTTCTTGCGCTCGTGCATCGTCTCGGTGACGACGAAGGTGGTCAGGTCGCGCTTGCCGACCTCGCGCGGGAAGAGATGCTCGGGGATCACGCCGAAGGTGCGCCCACCCGCGGTTTGCGCCGCGCGCGCGACCTCTCCCATCAGCCCGACATCGCCCGCGCCGTAGACCAGCTGCCAGTCGCGCGCGGCGAGCATCTCTCCGGTTTCCTGCGCTGCTGCCGCATAAGCAGGCTTCGCGCCCGAACGAGAGCCGCAATAGACACAGACGGAACGGGGAAGGGTCATGACGGTGTCTCCGAAAATGCATTGTTATTGAGCGGTGATACCGGGGTTGCTAAGTTCCCTCAAGGGACCGGGTGACCTAGCCGCACATAAGAACAGGCGGCAGGCCCCGAGGGATGACGTGAAGGCGGGACTTAAATGAATGAAAACGTGACGGATCAACCAGTCGAGAGCACCGGGCTCGGGGCGGTGAAAGGGGGGGCGGTCGCGCTGCTCCTCGTGGTCTTGGGGCTGGTGCTTTGGGGCGTGCTGCGCCCGGTGGAACGCGAAGGGACGCAGCCATCGGGGACAGATACGACTGCCGCGACCGGTTCCGCAGGGGCGCCGCAACCGACACAGGAGGGGGGCGCGGAGACGGCCTCTGGCACCGCCGCACCGCAAAAGCAAAGCGTGGAAACCGTGGCTCAGGAAGCGGAAGAGGCGGCGAGTGCCGTGGCTCCGCTGGCAGAGGAGCCCACCGATAAGCTGGTTGAAACGGTCGACGGTCAGGGCGCGGAGGCTACGGCCGCGGAGTCCGCCACCGGGACTGAGATGGGGGCTGACAGCACCACTGCAAAGGCGGCAGCGGACGGCAAGCCGCTCGCCCAAGTGCAATTCGATGCGCTGCGCGCCGCGCCCGACGGTTCGGTGACGCTCGCCGGTCGGGCCGAGCCGGGGGCCACGCTCGATATTCTGGTGGACGGGAAAGTCGTGGCGAGCACGCAGGCCGATGGCGGTGGCAGCTTCGCCTCGCTCTTCGATCTGCCGCCTTCCGATGGCCCGCGCGCGCTCTCGCTGCGCGTGACCGGCGCCGATGGCACCTCGCGCGACAGTGCCGAGACGCTCGTGCTGCGCGGCCAGCCGAAACAGGAGCGCCTTGCTTCGGCAGGTGAGAGCGCGACCTCCGGAATGGCAGCGAATGGTGCGACAGATGGTAGCGCCGGGGCGACGGCTTCGGCGACAGATGGTGCGGCGATGACCGGCACTGACGCAGGCGCGTCCGCCGCAACCGGGACCGACGCGGCCCCCTCCACACCCACGCCGCCGGCAGCACCGCTCATCGCGGATGCCGATGGCGCGCGGCTGCTCGCTCCGAAAAGCGACGATCTGGTGATCGACACGATCTCCTTCGGCTCGGGCGAGGTCGCGCGCAGCGAAGGGCGCGGCGCGCCCGAGGGCACGACGCTGTCGGCCTATCTCGACGACACGCTCGTCGCCGAGGCGCAGCCGGGCGCGGATGGGCGCTGGTCGCTCAGCCTGCCTGGCTTGGGCACGGGCGAGCATAAGCTGCGGATCGATGCGCAGGATGCGTCCGGCAAGGTGGTCGCACGGGCCGAGACCGGCTTCGACCAACCCGACGAGATTCTCGTGGCGAGCGCCGCCGATCCGACCGGTGCGCAGGCGGCTTCGGTGCGCGCGACCGGAGAGGTCGGCGACGCGGTGAAAGTGGTGCAGATCGTGAAGGGCAATACGCTCTGGGCGATCGCACGCGAGGTCTATGGCGACGGGTTCCTCTATGTGCGGGTCTTCGATGCCAATCGCGACCAGATCCGCGACCCCGACCTGATCTATCCGGGGCAGGTCTTCAATATTCCCGCCCCCGATGCGCAGCCCGCCGAGGCTGCGCAGTAGCGCACAGACCGCTTGCATGGCTGGACTCCTGCGCGCCGCCGAGTAGGTTGCGCGCAGGTTTGACCGGTGAGGGGCGCTGCCCCGCTCCCTGACGGGAGCCCCCGGGATATTTTCGCCAAGAGGAAGAGGAGGGCGCGATGCCTCCGGCACAGATCACGACCAAGGGCAAGATGAATGCCGAGGAACGCGCCCGCGGCTGGCGCACGATCCGCGCGGTGCTGCCCTATCTCTGGGCGCATGAAGCCCCGTGGGTGAAGCGCCGCGTCGTCTTCGCGATGGTGATGCTGGTTATCGCCAAGATCATCTCGGTCTCGACGCCTTTCGTCTATCGCGAGGCGGTCAACGCGCTGTCGGGCGAGGGCACCTCGGCGGCCTGGGCGCTTGGCATGGGGGCGGTGGCGATCACCGTGGCCTATGGCGTCGCGCGCCTGATGACCGTGGCTTTCGGCGAGCTGCGCGATGCGATCTTCGTGAAGGTGGCGCAACGCGCGCTGCGCCATCTGGCGCTGCAGACCTTCACCCATATGCATCAGCTGAGCCTGCGCTATCACATCACCCGCAAGACCGGCGGCCTCAGCCGGATCATCGAACGCGGGGTGAAAGGCGTCGAGTTCCTGCTGCGCTTCATGCTGTTCTCAGTCGGCCCGCTGATCGTCGAGCTGACGCTGGTGGCGATCATCTTCGCGGTGGTCTTCGACTGGCGCTACGCGGCGGTCGTGCTGGTCACCATCGCGGCCTATATCAAGTTCACCTTCAAGGTCACCGAGTGGCGCGTGAACATCCGGCGCGAGATGAACAAGGCCGATACGGCGGCGAACCAGAAGGCGATCGACAGCCTGCTGAACTTCGAGACGGTGAAATATTTTGGCGCGGCCAAGCGCGAGGCGGAACGCTACGACGAGTCGATGAAGGGCTACGAGTCGATGGCGGTGAAGACCGGCCAGTCGCTCGCGGCGCTCAATGCGGGCCAGACGCTGATCATCACGATCGGGCTCGTGACGGTGATGGTCATGGCCGCGATGCAGGTGCAGGCGGGCACGCTGACGGTCGGCGATTTCGTCATGGTGCAGGCCTACATGATCCAGATCACCATGCCGCTGGGCTTCCTCGGCACGGTCTATCGCGAGATCCGGCAGGCGCTGGTCGATATGGGCGAAATGTTCGATTTGTTGCAGCAACCGGCCGAAATTCAGGACAAGGAAGACGCGGACGTTCTGAAAGTGAAAGGCGGGCATATCAGCTTCGACCATGTCGAATTCGCCTATGACCCGACGCGGCCGATCCTGAAGGGGATTTCCTTCGACGTGCCCGCTGGCCAGACCGTGGCGCTGGTCGGGCCCTCGGGTTCGGGCAAATCCACGATCGGGCGCCTGCTGTTCCGTTTCTACGAGGTGACCGGCGGCGCGATCCGCATCGACGATCAGGACCTGCGCGATGTGACGCAGGAGAGCCTGCAGCAATCGATCGGCGTGGTGCCGCAGGATACCGTCCTCTTCAACGACACGATCCGCTACAATATCGCCTATGGGCGCGCCGATGCGTCGGACGAAGAGATCGTGGCGGCCGCGAAGGCCGCGCGCATCCATGACTTCGTGCTCAGCCTGCCCGAAGGCTATGACACGGCCGTGGGCGAGCGGGGTCTGAAGCTTTCTGGCGGCGAGAAGCAGCGGGTGGGTATCGCGCGCACGATCCTGAAGAACCCGCCGATCCTGCTTCTGGACGAGGCGACCTCGGCGCTCGATACGCAGACCGAGCGCGACATCCAGATGAGCCTGAAGGCGATGGGCGAGGGGCGGTCCGTGATCACCATCGCGCACCGTCTGTCGACCATCGCGGATGCTGATCAGATCCTCGTGCTCGACAAGGGCGAGATCATCGAGCGCGGGCGCCACGAGGAACTGCTGGCACAGCGCGGGCGCTACGCCTCGATGTGGGCGCGGCAATCGGCGGAAGAGGAAGACGAGGCGGAGCAAGGGGCGGCGTAAGCCTTCCGTTGTCAGCCCTCTCGGCTCGGGGCGACTAGTCCCGGGCCGCGCCCGACTCTCCCCCCGGGAGGGCGCATTGGCGAGGAGATTGCGGGCACGACCGACTTGCGGGCTTGCACGATAAAGCGCCACGCCAGCCACGGGCGATGCGACGCGCCCACCCGAGGGCCGGGCGCGCCCCTTTGTGCTCACTCCGCCGCGTCGGGCCGTGTCACCAGATGCGGCTTCACGCCGCCTTCGGGTTCGCCATCCTCCCAGATGATCTCGCGGCCACGCAACTTGCGCATCGCACGTTCCAGCGCGAGGTCGCGCGCGGCCCGGCTGTCGATGCCCTGCATCAGCGCCGAAAGCGCCTTGGTCCCGCGATAGGCGCCGGTGTTGAACCAGACCCGGATCGCCAGCAGCGCGGGCGTCAGAATCAGCGTCAGCACGGTCGCAGTGCCAAGGCCGAACACCACCGCCGTCGCCAGTTGCTTCCACCAGAGCGCCGTCGGACTGTCGATCGAATAGCCGCCATTGAAGAAATCGAGCGACAGGCCGAACATCATCGGCGCAAGCCCCGCCATCGTGGTGATCGTGGTCAGCAGCACGGGCCGCAGGCGGGCCTCGGCGGTGCGGATGATCGCCTCGAGTTCGGGCATATAGCGCGAGAATTCCTGATAGGTATCGATCAGGATGATGTTGTTGTTCACCACGATCCCCGCCAGCGCGACGATGCCCACGCCGGTCATGATGATCGAGAATTGCTGGCCCATCACCAGCATCCCGATCAGCACGCCTGCCGTGGACAGCACCACCGCCAGCAGCACCAGCACCGAATTATAGAAGCTGTTGAACTGCGCGAGCAGGATCACGAACATCAGCGCCAGCGCGCCGCCGAAGGCGGTCATCAGGAAGTCCTGGCTCTCGTTCTGCTCGACCAGATCGCCGGACCATTCGTAGCTGACGCCGGGGGGCAGGGTGGCCTCGGTATCGAGCCATTCCCCGAGTGCCGCGATCCGCTCGTTGCCGGTGATCGGCTGGCCGTCGTCATTGGTGAGGCCCTCTTCGACCCCCGCCTTGATGTCGTAATAGCGGGTCTGGTCGATCCGGTCGATCTGGCCCAGCTTGGGGGCTGGCGTTCGGGTGATGAAATTCGCGAGCGGCACCAGCCCCTCGGACGTGCGCAGCTTCAGCGTGTCGAGGGTCGAGAGAACCCGGTCTTCCTCGGGCAGGCGCACGCGGATTTCGATCTCCTCGTCAGACGAGGGCACGCGCATCGTGTCGAGCAGGATGCCGCGCGTCACCAGTTGCACCATGCCGCCCACGGTCGCCACATCCGCGCCGAAACGGCCCGCGCGGGTCACGTCTACGTCGATCACCCAGTCGATGCCGGGCAGGGGGCGGGTGTCTTCGATCGCGGTGACGCCCGTCATATCCGCCATATGCGCCTCGACTTGGCGCACGGCCTCGTCGAGCGCTGCGAAATCGTCGCCCTCGAGCCGCAACTGGATCGGCTTGCCGGAGGACGGCCCGCGATCCTGCGCGAGATATTCGGACTGGATGCCGGGGATCGTGGCGATCTTCGCCATGATCTTCTCCATCACCACATCGCCATCGAGCGCCGGGTCGTCCTTGCGCTCGGCCCAAGGGATCATCTCGACCTGAATCTGGCCGATCGTGTCGCGCGGCGCGCTGGCCCCGCCATTGTTCTGGTTCAGCCCGCCTTCGCCCGCGAAGGAGAAGACCGCGCCCACGCCGGGCGTGCCGATCACCATGTTTTCGGCTTCCTGCAGCAGCGCGTCCTTCTCTGCCAGCGAGAGGTTGCCGCGGCCCCGGATATAGACGATCGCCTGCTCCACCTCGCTATCGGTGAAGAACTGTGTGCCGTTGTTGTTCTTGCCGTAATAGCCGAAGGTCATGACGACGCCGGTCACGATGACCGCGACCACGATCAGCGGCATGATCGGATTGCCTGCGATGGCGGCGGTGAAATAGCCGAAGGGGCGGCGGCGATAGCCCGCCTCGATGGGCTTCGGTTTGCCTTGCGGCTTGGCCGCCGTGAAGGTGATTGAGCTGAGCAGCGTAGCTATCACGAAGAGGATCACGCCGGGCAGCGAGGCCAGAAGATTGCCCGAGGCGGTATGCGTGCCCGAGAAGAAGGCCGGGTTGAGTGTCAGGAGCGCGCCGAGGAAGACGAGTCCGGCCGAGATCACGGCAAGCAGCAGGCGCAGCGCGTAAGGCCAGCCTTTGATGACGCGCGCGCCCATGTCGAGACGGCGGCTCATCCGGCCCGCGACGCCGCCCACGACGGGCAGGTAGATCAGCGCCACGACCAGCGAGGCCGAGAGCACGAAGATGATCGTGACCGGCAGCATCCCCATGAACTCGCCCGGCACGCCCGGCCAGAACAGCATCGGCAGGAAGGCACACAGCGTGGTCGCCGTTGACGACACCACCGGCCAGAACATGCGCTTGGCGGCTTCCGTATAGGCGGCCATCGGGCCGGAGCCTTCTGAGATCCGCTTGTCGGCATATTCCACCACGACGATCGCGCCATCGACCAGCATCCCCACCGCGAGGATCAGGCCGAACATCACGATATTCGAGATCGGCACGCCCATCGCGCCCAGCAGCAGGAAGGTCAGCAGGAACGACGTCGGGATTGCGAAGCCCACCAGCAGCGCCGAGCGCGTGCCCAGCGTCGCCAGCACCACGATCATCACCAGCGCGATCGCGGTCAGCACCGAGCCTTCGAGCTGGCTCACCATCGCGCCCACGGTTTTGGATTGATCGAGCGAGATCCCCACATCGACGGCGCGCTGCAGCGGCTCGGGCCATTTGCTCTCGGTCTCGGCCACGGTCTTGCGCAGCAGGTCCACCGTGTCGATGACGTTGTAGCCCTTGCGCTTGACGATCTGCAGCGCCACCGTCGGCTCGCCGTTGAAGCGCGCGGTGCCGGTGCGGTCCTCGAAGGTCAGGCGGATATCGGCCAGATCGCCCAGCGTCACGACGCTCTCGCCGTTCTTCTTCACCGGCAGCGCATAGACATCTTGCGCGGTTTCGAAGGTCGCGGGGATCTTCACTGAGAACGCGCCGCCATCGGTCTCGACTTCGCCTGCCGCGATCAGTTGGTTATTGGCTTGCACGACATTGATCAGCTCGGGCGCGGTGACGTTATAGGCCTCGAGCTTGAGCGGATCGATCACGACTTCCAGCATCTCGTCGCGCTGGCCTGCGATCTGGGCTTCCAGCACCGGCTCCAGCCCCTCGACCTCGTCCTGCAATTCGCGGGCGAGCTGCTGCAGGGTGCGTTCGGGCGCATTGCCCGACAGCGTCACCACGACGATCGGAAACTCCGAGAAATTGATCTCGTTGATCGAATATTTCTCGGCCCCATCCGGGAACTTGCCCTCGGCGGTGTTCATCGCATCGCGCACATCGGCGATGATTTTCGTCTTGTCCCAGCCGAAGTCGAATTCGAGCATCAGCCCCGCGTAATTCTCCTTCGCGATGCCGGTCATCTTGTCCAGACCGTCGAGCCCGGCCAGTTCGGTCTCCATCGGCTTGACCAGCAGCTTCTCGGAATCGGTGGCCGAGATGCCGGGGAAGGGGACCGAGATGAACAGCATCGGAATCTCGATATCCGGCTCGCCCTCCTTTGGCAGGCTCAGATAGGCGGTCAGCCCCGCGAGAATCGAGATCGCCACGAAGGCGATCACCATCCGCGCGCGTGCTGCGGCCCAATCGACGATGCCGGTCATTGCGCGGCCCCGTCTGCGGCACCGCCATCGGTTTGCGGGGCGGGCGTCATGGGGGCGGGCGTGTCATTGGTGGCATCGCCCGGCGCGTGATCGACGAGGGTCACGGCCACAGGCGAGCCCTCGGTGACATAGTCCTGTCCGACCACGATCACCGTCGCGCTCTCCGGCAGGCCCGCCAGCCAGACGCCCTCGGGCGTGTCACGCAGGAAGTCGACCGGGGCGAAACGGGCCACGCCGTCCACCGCGAGCCGCACACCCAGCTTGCCCTGATCGTTCAGCGTCATCGCGGAGGCGGGCAGGAAATGTGCCTTGGTCCCATCGGCGGCGACGATCATCTCGACTGTCTGCCCTTCGCGGATCGAATGGTCGCCATTGGGCGCTTCGGCCTCGATACGGAAGGTGCGCGTGGCGGCATCCGCCGATTGCGAGACGAAAGTGACCTTGCCCATCACCTCGCGCCCGGTCGCAAGCCGTGCGCCGACCATCGCGCCGGATTGCACACGGTCGATCTCGGTTTCAGGGACGTAGCCCACCAGCTTGATCGGATCGAGCTGGATCACGGTGGCGCACAGCCCGCCCGCCGAGAGCAGCGATCCGAGTTCGGCGGTGTCTTCCTCGATCATCCCGGCAAAGGGCGCGGTGATCTCGAGCCGCGCCAGTTCCGTCTGCGCGGCCCCGACGGCGGCGCTGGCCGCTTCGAGGGCCGATTGCGCGGAGGCGGTGGAGGTTTCCGACCGGTAGCCGCCTTCTTTCAGTTTCTCGGCGGCGGTGGCGTTGAGCCGCGCCTCGGCCAGCCGGGCCTGCGCTTCGGCCAGTGCGGCCGGCCGCGTGCCGGGATCGAGCTTGCACAGCAGTTGCCCCTTTTCCACCTGCGCGCCCTTGCCGAGCGGCTCGGAAATCACCTTGCCCGTCGTCTCGGAGCGCACCTCCACGCGGCGCGCGGCCTCGGTCTGCCCGCGCGTCAGAACGCCCTGATCGAGCGGCTGCGCGGTCGAGACCATCGCCTGCACCGGCACGGCGGGGGTGCCGGTCTCCTCGACCTGCTGCGCTTGCTCGGCAGGCGTAGCGGCATCGCCGAGATAGCCCATCAGGCGGTCGCGCTCGAACACCAGAAGGTAGAGCGCGACAAGAACGAGGATCGCGTTAAGGATCGGGACCGGACGCATCGGCGGGCTCCTGTATGTGGGCACGGCGTCTCGCCAAAATGGGGACTGAACCGCAGCGTTCAACTTACCGAGAGCGGCGCGTGATCTCAAGGCTTGCATTCCTCAGGGACCCGCGTGACCAGAGCGGTTCGTGCGGCCCTTGGCAGCGCCGGGGGAGCCGTGTAAGAGGGGCGCCAAAGCTACGAGGAGACCCGCGCGTGAGTGATACCGACAGTTTCATCGACGAAGTCACCGATGCCGTGCGTCAGGACAAGCTCTGGGCGGCATTCAAGAAATGGGGCTGGATCGGCGCGGTAATCATCCTCGCGATCGTCGGCGGCACCGCTTGGAATGCGTGGCAGAAGGAAAAGACCGAGGCCGATGCGCGCGCCTTTGGCGATCAGGTAATGGCGGCCGTGAACGGTGACGCCACCAGCGCCGACCTGGCCAAGATCACGCCCGACGGTCCCGGCCGCACCGCGGTTCTCAAGATCATGCAGGGCGACGCCGCGATCGAGGCGGGCAAGCCCGACGAGGCGATCAAGTTCTTCGACGCGGTAAGCGCCGAGCAGGGCCTGCCGCGCTCGATCAGCGATCTCGCGAAGCTCAAGGCGGTGATCGCGGTGGGCGACAAGATGGATGCGGCCAAGCGCGACGCGACGCTGCAGGAACTGGCGACCCCCGGCGCGCCCTACCGCCTTCTGGCGATGGAGCAGCAGGCAGCCGCAGCCGTCGCGTCCGGAGACACGGACGGCGCGATCTCGATCGCCCAGCAAATTCTTCAGGACGCCGGCCTCACGCCGGGCTTGCAACAACGCGCGACAGAGTTGATTGTGGCGCTGGGTGGCGAAGTGCCGACCCAGCCGGGGCAGACCGCTCCGGCACCGCAAGAGTAAAGGGTTGAACCGGCGCGTCTTTATCGGGCGTGCGGGCACTGCAAGAGAGCCGAGACAGGCAGGGGGAACGGGCGTGAAGCTGAGCAAGACGATCTGCGTGCTGAGTGTGGCGGCTTTCGTGGCAGGCTGTACCAAGGAAACGATCCTCCCCGGCGAGCGTCTCTCGCCCCGCGACGCGCTGCGCGCCGAAGAGGGGCTGCCGCTGGCCGATGCGCCGGCCCAGCAGTCGCTGCCGATCTCGCTGCCGCGTCAGGTGGGCAATGCCGAGTGGCCGCAGCGGGCTGGCTCGGCCACCCATAGCCTGTTCAACGCGGCGCTCGGAAACGGCACGACGCCGGTCTGGTCCGCCGATATCGGTTCGGGCAATGCGCGTCGCTACCGCATCACCGCCGATCCGATCGTGGGTGGCGGCAAGGTCTATACGCTCGACAGTCAGGCCCGTGTCACTGCGACCGCGACGAATGGCGGGCGCGTCTGGCAGACCGACATCACGCCTCCGGGCGACCGTCAGGGCGATGCTTCGGGCGGCGGCGTGGCCTATGCCAACGGCACGGTCTACGTGACCTCCGATTTCGCCGAGCTCGTCGCAATCGACGCAGCCACCGGCGGCATCAAGTGGCGGCAATATTTCGACGCAGGTATCGGCGGTGCGCCGACCGTGAAGAACGGCGTGGTCTATGTGGTCGCACGCGATTCCTCGGCTTGGGCGATCCGCGCGAGCGACGGCAAGGAAATCTGGCAGGTGCCGGGTGCGCCGTCGGCGTCGGGCATGACCGGCGTCTCCTCGCCTGCGGTGACCGATCGTATGGTGATCTTCCCGTTCTCCTCGGGCTTCCTGAGCGGCGTCCTGCCGCAAAGCGGTATGCAGATGTGGAACTCCAAAGTGCCGGGCGCACGTCCGGGCGTGGGCTATGCCAATATCGTCGATCTGACCGGCGATCCGGTCGTGGTGGGCGATACCGTCTATGCGGGTTCCTCGGCGGGCAAGCTGGCGGCGTTCGACGTGAATTCCGGAGAGCGGATCTGGACCGCGACCGAAGGGGCCAACAGCCCCGTGCAGGTTGCGGGCGGCTCGATCTTCCTCGTTTCCGATCAGGGCAAGATCGTGCGTCTCGATGCCAAGACCGGCGATCAGATCTGGTCCACGGATCTGCCCTATTACACCAAGGACAAGCCGAAGCGGCAGCGCGACATCGTCGCGAGCTACGGTCCGGTTCTCGCGGGCAACAAGCTGTTCGTCGCGTCTTCCGACGGCGTGCTACGCGTCTTCAGCCCGATCGACGGCAGCCTGATCGGTCAGGCGAAGATCCCGGGCGGGGCTGCGACCGATCCGGTCGTGGCGGGGCGCACCCTCTACGTCGTCGGCGGCGATGGGAAACTGCACGCTTTTCAGTGAGCCCTTTAGGGTGTAAGGGGGCCGCTTACGACCGCCCAAGGAGGGCATCATGAGCTTTACCCTGGCCATCGTGGGCCGCCCGAATGTCGGAAAATCGACGCTGTTCAACCGGCTTGTCGGCAAGCGACTCGCGCTTGTCGATAACATGCCCGGCGTCACGCGCGACTTGCGCGAGGGCGATGCGCGTCTGGGCGATCT
The DNA here is from genome assembly GCF_002378135.1 of Thioclava sp. UBA3469. NCBI lineage: Bacteria > Pseudomonadati > Pseudomonadota > Alphaproteobacteria > Rhodobacterales > Paracoccaceae > Thioclava > Thioclava sp. UBA3469. The sequence goes on along the minus strand of NZ_DFRG01000122.1, from coordinate 7,580 downwards.
GCGTTTCATCGTGATCGACTCGGCCGGTCTGGAACTGGCCGAAGACGACAGCCTTCAAGGCCGGATGCGCCGCCTGACCGAGCGCGCCGTGGAAGAGGCCGATATCTGCCTCTTCATGATCGACGCGCGCGTGGGTGTGACGCCCGCCGACGAGATTTTCGCCGATATCCTGCGCAAGAAGAACGCCAACGTCATCCTCGCGGCCAACAAGGCCGAAGGGGCGGCAGGCGATGCGGGCGCGATGGAGGCCTGGAGCCTTGGTCTGGGCGAGCCGCTGCGGATCTCGGCTGAGCATGGCGAAGGTCTCGACGATCTCTACACCGCGCTGGTGCCGCTGGCCGACGAATTCGCCGAGCGCAATGCCGCGAACGCCCCCGTCACCGATATCGTGATCGAGGACGAGCTCGAGGAAGGCGACATCCCCGCCTACCAGCCGCCCTCCGCCACGAAGCCGCTGCAGCTTGCCGTGATCGGGCGCCCGAATGCGGGCAAGTCGACGCTGATCAACAAGATCCTCAACGAAGACCGCCTGCTGACCGGCCCCGAGGCCGGCATCACCCGCGATGCGATCTCGGTCACTGCCGATTTCATGGGCACGCCGATGCGGATCTGGGACACGGCGGGGATGCGTAAAAAGGCCCGCGTCACCGACAAGGTCGAGAAGCTGAGTGTGGCCGACGGTCTGCGCGCCGTGCGCTTCGCCGAGGTCGTCGTGGTGCTGCTCGACGTGAATATTCCCTTCGAAACGCAGGACCTCCGGATCGCCGATTTCGCCGAGACTGAGGGGCGCGCCGTTGTGGTTGCTGCGAACAAATGGGACCTCGAAGAAGACAAGCCCGAGAAGCTGAAAGAGCTGCGCGAGGCGTTCGAGCGCCTGCTGCCGCAGCTGAAAGGCGCACCGCTGGTGACCGTCTCGGCCAAGACCGGCAAGGGGCTCGACCGGCTGCACAGTGCGATCCTGAAGGCCCATGAGGTCTGGAACCGCCGCGTGCCGACCGCGAAACTTAACAACTGGCTGACCGCGATGACCGAGGCGCACCCGCCGCCAGCTCCCGGCGGCCGTCGGATCAAGCTGCGCTACATCACGCAGGCGAAGACCCGCCCGCCGGGCTTCGTGGTGAAATCGACCCATACCGACAAGATCCCGGAAAGCTACGAGCGCTATCTGGTCAACGGTCTGCGCGAGAGCTTCGACATGCCGGGCACGCCGATCCGCCTCTACATGCGCGATCAGGGCAAGACGAACCCCTACAAGGATCGCAAGAAGTCGATCCCGTCGCGCCTGAAAAAGCACGTCGATGCGAAGAAGCGCTCCGCCCACAAGGAATCGGCGCGTAAAGCGCGCGAGGCGAAGAAGGGCGAGTAAGCCTTTAATCCTAAAAGAAAACGCCCGCCGGAAGATGTCGAAATCTCCGGCGGGCGTTTTTCGTTTCGGCGATGCCGACGGCTTTACAGAAAGCCCAGCCTGTCGAGGGCCGCTTGGGCGCGTGCGCGCTCTTCGGTCGAGTCCGAAAGCACGCTCGCATTGATCTCCGCCATCAGTTTCGACAGCGTCTTTTCCCGGCGCATCGCGATGATCTGCGCGGGGATCTGGTCCTCACCGATCTCGAGAATGCGCCTCATCAAGACGCTATCCCGCTTGTGCGTGACTGTTACGGACATGTGCAGCTCTCCCGGCGACTCACTTCGAACACGGAAACGTTAACAACGTTCCCGCCCGGAGTCTTGCGTCGCCGGGTCGCAGTGTCAGGCCAGCTTGCCGTCGACCAGGCGCGTCTTGCCGCCGAGATAGGGGTGCAGGCAGGCGGGCAGGGTGACCGAGCCGTCCTCTTCCTGACCGTTCTCCAGCACCGCGATCAGGCAGCGCCCGACCGCGAGGCCCGAGCCGTTCAGCGTCGCGATGAATTCGGGCTTGCCGCCGCCCTCGGGCTTGTAGCGCCCATTCATCCGCCGCGCCTGGAAGGTGCCGCAGGTGGAGACCGAGGAAATCTCGCGATAGGTGTTCTGCCCCGGCAGCCAGACTTCCAGATCGTAGGTCTTCTGCGCGCCGAACCCCATGTCGCCGGTGCACAGCACGATGCGACGATAGGGCAGCTCCAGCGCCTCCAGCACGGCCTCGGCGCATTTGGTCATGCGCTCATGCTCGTCGATCGCGCTCTCGGGCGTGCAGAGCGTCACCATCTCGACCTTCTCGAACTGGTGCTGACGCAGCATGCCCGAGGTGTCCTTGCCCGCGGACCCGGCTTCCGAGCGGAAGCAGTTCGTATGGGCGCACATGCGCTGGGGCAGGGCGGCGGCGTCCATGACCTCGCCATTGGCGTAGTTGGTCAGCGTCACCTCGGCGGTGGGGATCAGCCACCAGCCATTGGTGGTCTGATAGCTGTCCTCGGCGAATTTCGGCAGTTGCCCGGTGCCCATCATCGCCTCATCGCGCACCAGCACGGGGGTGATGTTCTCGGACAGGTCGTGCTTGTCGACATGCAGGTCGAGCATGAATTGCGCGAGCGCCCGGTGGACGCGAGCGACGCCGCCCTTGAGCACCACGAAACGCGAGCCAGACAGCTTCGCCGCCGTCTCGAAATCCATCTCGCCACTCACCGCGGACAGCTCGAAATGCTCTTTCGGATCAAAGGCGAACTCGCGCGGCGTGCCCCAGCGGCTCACTTCGACATTCTCGTCCTCATCTGCACCATCGGGCACATCGGCCAGCGGCAGGTTCGGGATCGTCATCAGCAGATCGCGCAGCTTGGCGTCGAGTTCGCCCGCCTCGGTCTGCATCTGCGCCACTTCGGCTTTCTTCTCGGTCACCAGTGCGCGCAGGCGCTCGAATTCTGCCTCGTCGCCCTTCGCCTTCGCGGCGCCGACTTGCTTCGACGCGGCGTTCTGATCGGCTTTCGCGGTCTCGGCGGCGTGGATCGCCGTGCGGCGCGCCTCGTCCATTGCGAGAATCTCGGGCGAGAGCGGCGAGAGCCCCCGCCGCGCCAGCTGCGCGTCGAATTCTTCGGGGTTTTCGCGGATTGCGCGGATATCGTGCATCTCACCATCTCCAAGACTGTTGCGGGAAAGGCTTTAGCGCATGAAAGTGAAAGCGAAAACCCCCGGCGATGCGGCCATGACACAGGTCAATGAATTCGAGCCTCTGGAGTGGTTGTATTCTGTTGGGCGAATACATATTCAATAACCGGAATATAAATTGCAGGCGCAGGGGCGCGCCGGTAAGGGAAGGGAACCCGAGATGACGTTGAAGCTTCTGCCGTTGGCATTCGCCGCGTTGATCCTGCCGGGAATCGCGTTGGCGCAGGACGGGGCGATTACGGTCGAACCGCAGGTCGTGACCGATTGGAAGTCTGTCTACGGGCAGGTCGAGGCAAAGAACACGATTGCGGCGCGTGCGCGGATTTCCGGCACGATCACCGCGCTTGACGTGACCGAGGGCGACGAGGTCAAAGCCGGTCAGGAGATCGGCAAGATCACCGACCAGACGCTCGATTATCAGATCGGCGCGGTCGATGCGCAGATCAACGCGCTCGAAGCTCAGCTGGAAAACGCGAATACCGAGCTCAAGCGCGGGCAGGAATTGCAGGCGCGTGGCGTCTCGACCTCGCAGAATGTCGATCAGCTTCAGACGCAGGTGAATGTCTACGAGGGCCAGATCGCGGCGCAGAAAGCGCAGCGCAAGGTCTATGAGCAGCAGCAGGAATTCGGCACCGTGACCGCGCCGATCGACGGCAAGGTCGTGACCGTGCCGGTCACCAAAGATGCCGTCATCATGGGCGGCGAGACCATCGCGACGATCGGCGGCGGCGGGTTCTTCCTGCGTCTGTCGATCCCCGAGCGTCACGCCGACACGCTGCACATGGGCGACACGATCATGATCACCGATCCCGACGGCAAGGAGATCGACGGCAAGCTGGCCAAGATCTACCCCGAGATCGAGGGCGGCCGGGTGCAGGCCGATGTCGAAGTGCCCGATCTGGATTCGCGCTTCGTCGGCGCGCGGCTTCTGGTGAAGCTGCCGATGGGCGAGCGTGACGCGATTGTCATCCCGCAGGACTATGTCTTCAACCGCACCGGGCTCGATTTCGTCCGCGTGAAAGAAGCGGACGGCACCTATCTGCGCACGGTCGTGCCGGGCGTTAAGGTCAATATCGACGGCCAGGACATGGTCGAAGTTCTTACCGGTCTGAACGCCGGCGACACGGTGGTGCCGAACGATGAGCAATAACCAAGGCACCGGGCCCGAGACGCCCGAAGACGACGAAATCCACGTCAAGCTGGGGATCGCGGGGGGACTCACGAAGTCCTTCATCCGCTCGGCGCTGACGCCGCTGATGATCCTCGCCGCCATCGCGGTAGGTCTGGTCGCGCTGATCTCGCTGCCGCGCGAGGAAGAGCCGCAGATTTCCGTGCCGATGGTGGATATCCACCTGCAGGCGCCGGGTCTGAAGGCGCAGGACGCGATGAAGCTGGTGACCGAGCCGATGGAAGCCATCGTGCAGGGCATCAACGAGGTCGAGCACGTCTATTCGCGCACGCAGGACGATTATTCGCTGGTGATGGCGCGCTTCAAGGTCGGCACCTCGTCGGATGCCGCGATCCTGCGCGTGCATGAAAAAGTCCGCGCGAATATGGACAAGATCCCGAAAGGCATCCCCGATCCGGTGATCGTGGGCCGCGGGATCGACGATGTGGCGATCGTCTCGCTGACGCTGACCGGCAAGGACGGCGCGCAGGTGGACAGCGACGAGCTGACCCGTGTCGCGCGCGAACTGCAGACCGAGGTCACGAAGATCCAGAACGTTGGCCTGACCTATCTGGTGGGCGACGCCACGAGCGAAATTCGCATCGAGCCCGAGCCCGACAAGCTCGCGCTCTACGGCGTGACGCTGCAGCAGCTCTCGAACAAGGTCACGCAGGCGAACCGCGCCTTCAACACCGGCAATATCCGCCATGAGGGCAAGCAGATCAGCCTCTCGGCAGGGGAGACGCTGACCGCGCCTTCCGAGATCGCGGGCCTTCTGCTGACCACGCGCGACAACCGCCCCGTCTATGTGGCCGATGTCGCGAAGGTGTCCTATGTGCCGGACGCCTCGGACCATATCGTCTCCAATGTGCAGCGCGACGCCAATGGCAAGATCGAGCGCTCACCTGCCGTGACGTTGGCCATCGCGAAGCGCGCGGGGTCCAACGCCGTGGTCGTGGCCGAGCATATCCTCGACCGCGTGCACGAGCTGCACGGCCAGCTGATCCCCGACAATGTCGAGGTGAAGGTTACCCGCGACTATGGCGAGACCGCGAACGAGAAGGCCAACGAGCTGCTGTTCCATCTTGGCCTCGCGACGGTCTCGATCGTGGGCCTCGTGCTGGTCGCGATCGGCTGGCGCGAATCCATCGTGGTCGCAGTCGTCATTCCAGTGACGATCCTGCTGACGCTGTTTGCGGCCTATATCATGGGCTTCACGCTAAACCGGGTGTCGCTCTTCGCGCTGATCTTCGCGATCGGTATCCTCGTCGACGACGCCATCGTGGTGATCGAGAATATCGCGCGACACTGGGCGATGAAGGGGCCGGGCTCGCGCGTGACCAAGGCGATCGAGGCCGTGGCCGAGGTGGGCAACCCCACCATCGTAGCCACCCTGACCGTTGTGGCCGCGTTGCTGCCGATGCTCTTCGTGTCGGGCCTTATGGGGCCTTACATGTCGCCTATTCCGGCGGTGGCCTCGGCGGCTATGATCTTCTCCTTCTTCGTGGCGGTGATCATCACGCCCTGGCTGATGGTGAAGGTCGCGGGCAAGGCGCAGCTGCATGGCCATCACGGCGATGACGACGCCTATGGCGGCGAACATGCGGGCGGCAAGCTCGGTCGGATGTATAGCGCCGTGGCGCGTCCGATCCTGAAGACCAAAGGCCGCTCGGGTCTGTTCCTGCTGGTCGTGTCGGTGCTGTCCTTCGGCTCGCTGGGGCTGCTCTACACCAAGCATGTCACCGTGAAACTGCTGCCCTTCGACAACAAGTCCGAACTATCGGTCGTGGTCGATATGCCTGCGGGCACCTCGGTCGAGGGCACGGACGCGGTCGCCCAGCAAGTGGCCGAGATCGTGACCAAACTGCCCGAGGTGCTCTCGGTGCAGACCCATGCGGGCACCTCCGCGCCGTTCAACTTCAACGGGCTCGTGCGCCACTACTACCTGCGCGCGCAGCCCAATCAGGGCGATGTTGAGCTTCAGCTTGCGCCGAAAGGGGAACGGGATCGCACCAGCCACGAGATTGCGCTGGAGATCCGCGACAAGATCAAGGCGATCAAGCTGCCTGAAGGCGCGAGCCTGAAGACGGTCGAACCGCCGCCGGGTCCGCCGGTGATCGCGACGCTTTTGGCCGAGGTCTATGGCCCGACGCCCGAGATGCGCCGCGACGCGGCCCGCCGGATCGAGGACGCCTTCAAACAGGTGCCCTATATCGTCGACGTGGATAACAGCTTCGGCATCCAGCCCGACAAGCTGCGCGCTACCGTCAATTCCGACGATCTGGAGTTCTACTCGGTCTCCGAAGGCGATGTCTGGGATACGCTGGGGATGCTGAACGGCTCGACCACGGTGGGCTATTCCCATCGCGGGCAGGAGCGCCAGCCGATCCCGATCGTGATGGAGCGTTCGAAGTCGAACAAGGTGATGAACGAGGAAACGCTCTCGACGCCGATCCCGGCCAATGTCCTGCCCGGCGCGCGCGGCGTGGTGGAGCTGGGCGACGTGGTCAGCGTCGACAAGGAGAAGGCGTCCTATCCGATCTTCCGCCATAACGGGCGCGAGGCCGAGATGGTCACCGCAGAGCTTGCTGGCAAGTTCGAGGCGCCGCTCTACGGGATGCTCGCCGTCGACGATGCGATCAACAACATGGACTGGCCCAAGGGCGAGAAACCGGTCGTATCGCTGCATGGCCAGCCACAGGACGAAAGCCATGTGACGCTTCTGTGGGACGGCGAATGGGAGGTGACTTGGGTGACCTTCCGCGACATGGGCGCAGCCTTCGCCGTGGCGCTTCTGGGGATCTACATCCTCGTCGTCGCGCAGTTCGGCTCGTTCCGCCTGCCGCTGGTGATCCTGACCCCGGTGCCGCTGACCTTCCTCGGGATCATGCTCGGCCACTGGATCTTCCACGCGCCGTTCTCGGCCACGTCGATGATCGGTTTCATCGCGCTGGCGGGGATCATCGTGCGCAACTCGATCCTGCTGGTGGACTTCATCCGCCACGGCAGCCACGAGGGCAAATCGCCGACAGAAGTGCTGATCGAGGCAGGGGCCATCCGCTTCAAACCGATCCTGCTGACCGCGATCGCGGCGATGATCGGTGCGGTGGTGATCTTGGCCGACCCGATCTTCCAGGGGCTCGCGATCTCGCTGCTGTTCGGCCTGCTCAGCTCGACCCTGCTGACGGTGCTCGTGATCCCGGCGATCTACCGGATCTTCAAGACCTGATCTGGTCACCAACCTGAAACGCAAAACCGCCCGCACGAGAGAGACGTGCGGGCGGTTTTTCTTTATCGGATCGCGGAGCGGCCCCCCTTCGCCTTGGCGAAAATATCC
>NZ_DFRG01000050.1:4166-5221 GCF_002378135.1 Thioclava sp. UBA3469 | reverse complement strand
CGCGCGAAGGGTCATGGTGGGCGCCTTGGGCGAAATGGCTGCGCAAGACGGGCGACGGGCAGGAGATCGCGCCGCCGCCCATGGGCAAGGGGCGCAAGTATCGCCCGCTCTGCGACGCGCCGGGGTCCTATGTGCTGACCCGCTAGGGCTGCTCGACCTCGGGCAGCATTGCGCGCAGCGTCTCGATCCGGTCGGCCTCGCCTGCGGGCTTGTCCCAGCGGATGCGCGAGATGCGCGGGAAACGCATCGCGACGCCGGATTTGTGCCGGGTGGAGCGGTTGAGCCCCTCGAAGGCGACCTCCACCACCAGATCGGGCGACAGGGACCGCACCGGGCCGAAGCGTTCCACGGTGTGATTGCGCACGAAACGGTCGAGGTTGCGCAGCTCCTCGTCGGTGAAGCCGGAATAGGCCTTGCCCACGGGCACGAGCCGGTCACCGTCCCAGACGCCGAAGGTGAAATCGGAATAGAAGCCCGAGCGTTTGCCATGCCCTCGTTGAGCGTAGAGGATCACCGCATCGATGATGCGCGGATCGCGTTTCCACTTGAACCACGGCCCCTTGGGGCGGCCCGCCATATAGGGCGTGTCGCGGCGTTTGAGCATTACGCCCTCGATGACCACTTCGGGCGGCGCTTCGCGTAGGCTCGCAAGGTCATCCCACGTCTCGAAGGGTAGCAACTCCGAGACGTCGAACCGTTCGGGATTGAGATCGGCAACGAAGGCCTCCAGCCGCGTGCGGCGGGTGTCGAAGGGCAGGGCACGCAGGTCTTCCTCGCCCTCGATCAGGATGTCGTAGAGGCGAAGCGCCGCCGGATGCGAGGCCAGCATCGCCTTGCCCGGAGACTTCCGCCCCAGCCGCTTTTGCAGATCGCCAAAGGGCGCGACCTGATCGCCGCGCCGCACGATCAACTCGCCATCGAGCGCGCCCTCGAACCCCATATGCGCGACCACATCGGGGAAAGCGCCGGAGATATCCTCGCCGGTGCGCGAATAGAGCCGCCGCTCGCCGCCCTCCGCCACCGCCTGCACCCGGATGCCGTCCCATTTCCATTCC
>NZ_DFRG01000050.1:2448-3859 GCF_002378135.1 Thioclava sp. UBA3469 | reverse complement strand
ATGCCGTCCCATTTCCATTCCGCGGCGAAATCGCCGGGTGGCAGGTCGGTGAGCGCCTCGAGATCGGTGGGCGTCGAGAGCATCACCGGCCGGAAGGGCGCAAACCCCGCACGCTCGGGCTTCTCGCCGCCCTCGATCCAGTCGAAAAGCGGCTGATAGGGCGGCGAGAGCCCGTGCCAGATTTCCTCGATCTCCTCCAGCTCGGGCGTGCCGACCGAGGCCAGCGCCACCCGCGCAAGCCGCGCCGAGACACCCACGCGCAGCCCCCCGGTCGCGAGTTTGAGTAGCGCATAGCGTTCCGAGGGCTCCAACCGATCCAGCCACCCGGCGATCAGCGGCCCGACGCGGGTTTTCGGCGTGTCCTGCAAGGTCTCGACGATTTCTACCAGATCGACGTCCTGGGCCGTATTCTCCTGCGGCCAGATCAGCGCGATCGTCTCGGCCAGATCGCCCACGTAGTCATAGGACAGCGCGAACAGCTCGGGATCGACCCGCTCGCCCACCATCGCGCGCAGGACCGCAGGCTGCGCCCGGCCCAGCTCCAGCTCTCCGGTGAGCGCCGCCAGCGCATAGCCGCGCTCGGGGTCGGGCGCATGGCGCAGGTAATCACCCAGCACGTCGAGCTTGGCATTGCGCCCCGGCGTGAAGGCGAGCCGTTCGAGAAGGACCGCGAAGGCTTTCATTCCGGCTCCTCCTCATAGCCCACGAGGTGCAGCGGACGAGCCACGCGCCCCTCCAGTTCGGCCCAGCGCATCAGTGCCTCTTCGCGGCCATGGGTGATCCATAGCTCGGATGGATCGATCTCGCGCACCGTGCGCGTCAGGTCGACCCAGTCGATATGGTCCGAGATCACCAGAGGCAGTTCGACGCCGCGCTGGCGGGCACGGGCGCGGATCTGCATCCAGCCCGAGGCAAAAGAGATCACCGGATCGGCAAAGCGCTGCACCCAAGGCGAGGAAAAGGCGGAGGGCGGCGCGATCACCAGCGCCTCGCGCAGCGCCCGCGCCTCGGCCTTGTCCATCGTGGCGGGGCGCAGATCGCCCAAGGGGATGCCCTGCTCGATGTGATAGTCGCAGAGTTTTTGCAGCGCTCCGTGGATGTAGATCGGCGCGTCATAGCCCGCCTCGCGCGCCAGCATGATGACCCGCTGCGCCTTGCCCAGTGCATAGGCACCCACCAGATGCGGGCGCTCGGGGGCTGCGCGCATCGAAGCCATCAGCTTGGCCATCTCGTCAGCCGGGTCGGGATGTTTGAACACCGGGAGCGCGAAGGTCGCCTCGGTAATGAACGTATCGCAGGGCACCGGCTCGAAGGGCGCGCAGGAGGGGTTCGAGACGCGCGCGTAATCGCCCGACGCCACGATCCGCTGCCCGCGATGCGTGATCGCGATCTGCGCCGAGCCCAGCACATG
>NZ_DFRG01000050.1:1950-2142 GCF_002378135.1 Thioclava sp. UBA3469 | reverse complement strand
GATCTGCGCCGAGCCCAGCACATGTCCTGCCGGGTGAAAGCTGACATCCACGCCGCCTACGGAGAGCGGCCCCTCATAGGCCTGCCGCTGCCCGGCGAAATCTTCGCCATAGCGGATCGCCATGATCTCCAGCGTCTGGCGCGTGGCCAGCACATGCCCGTGGCCTGCGCGCGCGTGATCGGCATGGCCATG
>NZ_DFRG01000050.1:594-1639 GCF_002378135.1 Thioclava sp. UBA3469 | reverse complement strand
GCGCGCGTGATCGGCATGGCCATGCGTGATCAGCGCGCGCGCCACGGGGCGACTCGGGTCGATGTAGAAGTTGCCGCTAGGGCAGTAGAGCCCCTCGGGGCGCGGGATCAGAAGCGGCTCGGCCATCGGTCCTTCACTTACGCTAACGCTCGAAATGCATACGCGGGCGCGCGATCTCGGCCCAAATTTTCGGCATTTGCCTTGAGCCAAGCTTTTCGCGCTACGATTGTTCCAAATCAAACGCTGTGCGCCGCACCCATGCTACGCTCGCGCCATCCAGTCACAAGGGAGGCTGACATGGCACAGAAGAAATCCGCACCCGGGATGAACATGGCTGGCTGCATGCCAGTGCCCGATATGGGGTCGGTAAGCTCGGTGATGGCACCGCAGCTCAAGATGATGGAATCGATGATCGCGCAGAATATCGAGTTGCTCGAGTTTCTGAAGACCCGCTTCGAGCGCGACCAGGAGATGGTCACCCAGTTGGCGGAAACGCCCGATCCGATGCGCGCGATGAGCCTCTGGGGCGAATTCTGGCAGCGCACGGCGAGCGATTACACCGCCGAGATGACGAAGCTCGCGACCTCGATGACGGGGATTGCGGAGCGCGCGGTGCGCTCGGCCACCGAAGAGGGCGAAGCGCTCGCCAAGGCGGTCGGAAAAAAGTGACGACTCGGGTCGGCAAGCACGGGGTAAGCCTCGGAGACGTGCCGGTCTGAGTGATCCGACAGATAGTTAGGCGCGGCAAGCCGGAGGGGCTCGCCGCGCGCAGTTCTGTCTGTGGGGCTGTTTGCGGGCGTTACTTCTTGTAGATCCAGCCACCGCCGAAGATGCGGCTGTCTTCGGGCGCGTAGAACACGCAGGCCTGACCGGGGCTGACGCCTTCCTCCGGCACGACCAACTCGACTTCCGCCTCGGTCTCCGAGATCGGTCGGATGATCGCTTCGCGCGGCGGGCGGGTCGAGCGGACCTTGACCTTCAGATGCCATTCCTTGCGCGAGGTGAAGGGCTCGTCGCCCAACCAGTTGATCTCGCGCACCGGGAT
>NZ_DFRG01000050.1:0-282 GCF_002378135.1 Thioclava sp. UBA3469 | reverse complement strand
CCAGTTGATCTCGCGCACCGGGATGGTGCGGGTGGACAGCGCCTCTTTCGGGCCGACGACCACATGGCGGGTGTCCGGATCGAGCTTCACCACGTAAAGCGGGTCTTCGAGACCGCCGATGCCGAGCCCGCGCCTCTGGCCAATCGTGTAATGGATCACGCCGCGATGCTGGCCGAGCACATTGCCCTGCATATCCACGATATCGCCGGGATCGGCAGCACCAGGCCGCAGCTTCTCGATGACGCTCGCGTAATTCCCGTTCGGCACAAAGCAGATATCCTG